>JAGBDD010000055.1 GCA_017937685.1 Thermoguttaceae bacterium
GGGAACCGGCTCCGGTTCGACCGCCTTGGTCGGTTTCGTTTTCGAACGGGCGCGGCGCTTCTTCTTCGGTTCTTCCGGAGGCGCGGCGGGGGCGGCGACGGACGGTCGCGATTTCGACGACGCGGCGCGGGAAACCGCCTCTTTCAACGCGTCGCCAAACGTCGGCTCGTCGACGAGCGGAAGCGAACCGACCGCCGCGCCGTCGCGCCGACGAACGACGCGGATTCGTCCGTCGACCGCGACGACGTCGAACGCGCCCGCCCGAACTTTAATAAGGGGCGAGTTCATCGCGGGGAGTCCTTTCTTGCGTTAACGTCAACTTTCGAGCGCGGTCGGTCGCGCCAAGGCGACGTAAAAAACGCCGTCCGGGATTCCCGGTCGAACGACCTCCCAACCGAGCAGGATGGAGCCCGGCGTCGGCGACGTCGAAAACGCTCCGGACGCGGCGTCGGTCGGCGCGTAATAAATCGCTTGCCCGGCTTTGCGTTCGTAAGACTCCGACGCGGCGAAATCGTCGACGCCGAACGCGAACGTTCCTTCGTCGGCGAACCAACCGAGTTCCCCGGCTTCGACCTTCGTTTCCGCGACGCCGAATTGCGGCGACGTCGCGAAGGACGGCATAAAGATCGCCCCGGCGGGAACCGGCGGCGCGACGACGCTCGGGTCGTCGCTTTTCGGGACTTCGGCGTAAAAGCCGCCGCCGTCGACGACGCGGGTTCCGGGGCGGCGCAATCCAAATTTATCGGACATATCGGTTCAACTCCTTTCGTTGCGGTTCTTGCGGTTCGACTCTCAAGCGCCTTTACAGACGACGAGCGCGTCCCAATGCTTGACGGAAACGCCGTAAGGGTAAATGACGCGGTACGAAACGCCCCATTCGTCCGGAAGGTCGAACTGCTCGAGTTGCGGCGACTCGTACCCGAGAACCTTGTTGACGCAAAACGCCGGTCGGCGCGCCGGGTCGCGGAGCAAAACCCAAAGCGTCGCGGCGTTTTGCGCGACGAAGGAGTTCTTTTTCGCCAACGCTTTGGAGAGGTACGGCCAAACGAGCGGCTCGAACTCCCCTTGGTAAACGTTGCGCGTCCCCATTCCGGCGTCGACGGAAATATACTCGGACGAATAAAGCCGGTTCGCGAGCGCGCCGAGCGCCGGGCCGCAAATAAGCCGCTCCCCGCCGGTCGCGAGCGGGAAACCGTTTTCGTTCGTCGCGCCGACGAGCGCCGACTTCGCGCGCCCGATTCCTTCTTCGCTAAGCGCCGAGGTCGGAACGCCTTCCTTGTCGACAAGGAGATTGCCGCGCTCTTCGCTAACGAGCGGTTTCCCGTCCGGTTCGTAAAGAGCTTGCCCGTCGAGCGCGTCCCAAAAGAGCTCGGCGACGTCGCGTTCGACGCATTGATTCGGAAGCTCGTTGAATTGGCGAACGAGTTCCGCGAACGCGTCGATTTGGTCGTTGACGATCATCATATAAGGGACGGTGAACGACGCGGCGTTCGGCTTGGCCGTTTGGGTGAACTCTTTAGTTTCGAACGAAACTTTCTCGATCTTGCCGGTCGCGGCGATCTCTTGGAGCCGACCGACGATCGTCGGCGAATAGCTTTTTACGGCGGTAAAGTCGGCGAGCGTGTTCGTCTTCGCGAGCTTGTCCCAAAGGGGCGTCGCCGTTTGCGCGCCCTCTTCGAGGAACGCTTGCATTACCGCCGAAAAAACGTCGACCGCCGAAACGGTCGAGAAACCGGCTTGAACGGCGCCGAACGCGAGACGGCGGCAGTTCGCGCGGCATTCGCGGTACCCGTCGAGTTTGTTGGTTCCGACGACGTAAGAGCCCGGGCGGAACGAGTTGTTCGACGCGGCGACGACCGTCCGGAGGGTCGCGTTGCGGTTCGCTTTCGAGACGGCGGCGTCGACCGTTCGCTCGTCGAATCCGAACGCCGCTTGGACGCGATCCGGCTTCATTCCGCAGGTGATCGCAAGGGAGGCCGCCAACACGTCTTGACGGCGCGGCCCGTCGAACGCGTCGGCGCGACCGACGCCCGGCTTCTTCAAGCCCGCGACGATTCCGCGTCGCTTCGTCGACGATTCGAGGTAACGCCGGGTTCGGTCGAGGCTCCAACCTTCGGCGATTCCCTTGGCTCCGGCGCGGGCCGCGTCTTTGCCGCCGTTCGCGCAAAACGCCTTGATCGCTTCGACGCGGCGCGACTCGGCGAGGCGTTCCTTCGCGTCGGAGCGCGGCGTCGGCGTCGACGGCGTTCGGGGCGGCGCGTCGAGCCGAGCGCGAACGGCTTTTCGGGCGAGTCGCGTCGCTTTCAACGCGGCGGCGACCGGGGCCGCTTCGAAGTCGTCGGCGAGTTCTTGAACGAGCGTTTCGACGATTTCGGTCGTCGCGGCGGAATCGAGCGCGGCGGCTTCTTCGGCGGGGAGGTCGTCGACGACTTGCTCGACCGCTTCTTCGACGACCGTTTGCAGTTCGTCGGAAGTCGCGGCGGACGCTTGCGCGTCGTCCTTGTCGTCGTCTCCGGAAGCGCCGTCGGTCGCTCCGGACGCGACGACCGCGCCGGAACCCGACGCGTTGAACGTTTCGAGAAGTTCGGCGCGTTCCGTTTCGTTCAGCTCGGCGGCGACGCGTCCGTTTTGGGTCAGCCAATCTTCAAAAGTCATCGGGTTTTTTCGTCCTTTCTTCAACGAGGCTAAAATCGCTCGCGCGTCGCCGTCTCCGCCGATCGGGACGAAGGAGCCTTCGCAAAGGGAGGCGCCGCGAACAACGCAAATCGGGCCGGAAAATTTTTGTCGGTTGACGAACGCCGTCGCGCCGACGGGGACTTCCTCGACGTCGCGAACGCGGTACGCGCCGATCGACGGAACCCAAGCGGCGACGTCGCGAGCCCAAGCGACGACGCGTTCGGCCAACGCGCAACCGCCGACGACCGCGTCGCAAAAGAGCGCGAGACGGCCCGTCGTCGGGTCGACGCGCTTTTCGACGTTTTCGAGGCGACCGACGACCGAATCGAAGTCGTGATTAAGGAGCGCTTTCGGGGCCGGGTCGACGCGGAGCGATTCGAGGTCGAGCGCGACCGGCGCGTCGTAACCGTCGATATAAAGGAGCCCGCCCGAATAAAGGGGCGCGAACTTGAACGTCGTCGAACCGACGGCGGGGTCGTAACCGTCGAACGACGAACGAGCCGCGACCGGCGGACGGTCGACGCTTAACTTGCCGCGTTCTTGCGATTGTTTCTTCATCGCGGTCGCTCCTTAAATTTTGATTAGCGTTTCGCCGTTCCGCGTCTCCGGCGCGGCGGCGGTCGGCTCGGTTTCGTCGGGGGCGGAGAACGTCGACGCGTCGCCGTCCTTGGCGGCGGTCGACGGCTCGGGCGACGACGAGCCGTAAATTTCGGGGAAGTCGGCGCGGTCGCGTTTGATGATTTCGCGAGCGTCTTCGAAGTCGTCGAACGGGTGCGTTTCGCGCCAAACTTCGGCGAGCGTCGCTTGGCCGGACTTGACGCGAATCGAGTCGGCGCGCGCCTTCGCTTCCGGATCGACGAGGGGCGGCGACGGCCAAATCCATTCCCAATCGGCGTCGTCGGGGTAAGGCGCGTCCCCGAACCGCGCGACGACGTCCGCTTCGAGCGTTTCGTAAAAGCGGCGGAAAATCCGGTCGCAAAGGGACGCTTCCATCTGGTCGCGGCGAAGCGTTTCGACGAGCATCTCAAACGGCTGGTTGTCGAGCCGTCCGGACGCGAAGTTGTATTCGTGCGACGAGCCGGTCGCCTTGTTGCGCGGAAGTCCCAACGCGTAACCGATTTGCGCGGCGCTCGACGCGACGAACGCGTCGGCGCTCGTCGTCGGTTGCGCGGGCGCGAACGCTTGCATCTCTTCGCCCGGAGGGAGGCGGATAAACTTGCCGTTCGTCGTTTCGTAAGGCGCGAGAACCGAATTGTCGTAAGGCGCGCCCGGATTGTTCGCGTATTCGTTGGGGACGAGAAGACCGTCGTCGTAAGCGTAACCGTGTTGCGTCTTGACCGTCGCGAAAACCTTCGCCGAGACTTTCGCCGACTCGACGACCGCCGCCGTGTACTCGCGGAGCTGTTGCAGGTAAGGAAGAATCGACGCGAACCAAGAGACGCCGCGCGTTTGGCCGGGGAGGTCTTCCCGAAACGCGTGAAAAACGTCGTCCGCCGAGAAAAGTTGAAAGCTCGTCTTGTCGTAATAGCTCGACTCAAACTCCGGCAAGTCGTAAACGCAGTAGCCGACCGGCTCGCCGAACGCGTCGAGGAAAACGCCGTCTTGGCGCGTTCGCGTCGACGGTTCGCCGTTCGGGTTGCCGATTCGTTGCGCGTCGATCAAGACGGCTCCGAACCCGTCGCGGCGGCGCGGATTCGGAGCGAGCGCGACGAACGCTTCGCCGTCGACGACGATCGAACTAATCGCGGAGCGGAGAAGGGCGGCGAAACGCGTTTCGGTCGCGAATCGCTCCCAACGGAACTCGACGTAGCGGGCCAAGTCGCGGTCGACCGGGCGCTTGAGGTAGGCGTCCCAACCGCGAAATTTCAGTCGCGGGCCGGTTCCGACGACGTAAAGCCCGAAAAGTCGAGCGATGCCGGCGGCGCGGGGATTGTTCAAATATTCTTGACGCGCTTGCGTCCGGAGCGAACTTCGCGTCGGGGCCGTTTGCGCCGCGAGCGTCGTTTGCGGGAAGGAGCGCGCGAAGACGCTCGCGACGTCGGAGTTAGGCCGCGCCGCTTCGTATCCGGCCGCGACGGGCGCCGCGCCGACGCGCGAAGTTCGGGCGTTTCGCTTTGGTCGGGCGGTTGCGTCGCCGTCCAACGGGAGACGGAAACC
>JAGBDD010000005.1 GCA_017937685.1 Thermoguttaceae bacterium
ATATGCGCCCGGCGGGGCTCGACGTCGCGATTACCGGCGATTTGGCGAAACCGGGCCCGACGCAGTTCGAACCGGCGCAATCGGCGTTCTTCACGCGCGCCGTTTTGACGGTCGACGACGCCGAAAATATCGTTTTTGACGGTTGCAACGTCGCGCACGTCGGCGAATACGGGCTTTGGTTCAAAAACTGCTCCGATTGCGCGATGCGAAACGCCGACCTTTACGACTTGGGCGCCGGGGGCGTTCGCGTCGGCGGCGGGAAGATGGACGTTCGCAACGTCGTCGAAAATTGTTGGATTACGCAAGGCGGGCGCTTCCACGCGTCGGCGACGGCGGTTTGGATTGGACAAAATACGGAAGAAATAGCGATTTTGCACAACGATATTTCCGACTTCTTTTACACCGGCGTTTCGGTCGGTTGGGTTTGGGGGTACAACGGCGGGCACGCGTTCCGCAACCGAATCGAGTTCAACCGCATTCACAAGATCGGGCAGGGGAAACTCGCCGATATGGGGGGCGTTTACACGCTCGGAACGCAAACCGGGACGCGCGTCTGCAACAACGTGATTTTCGACGTCGAGTCTTACGGTTACGGAGGTTGGGGGCTTTACCCGGACGAGGGAAGCGAGGGGATTTTGCTCGAAAACAACCTCGTTTACGACTGTATGGACGGCTCGTTCCACCAACATTACGGGAAAGATAACGTCGTTCGCAACAACATTTTAGCGCGGAGCAAAGCGAATCCGGCCAAGGGCGGCCCGGCGCACCAAGTCGCGATCACTCGTGTCGAGCCGCACCTTTCGGTCGTTTTCGAACGGAATATCGTTTATTGGAAGGACGGCGTCGCGTTCGGGTACAACGCCGACAAGGCGAAGGCCGAGTACCGCTCGAATCTTTGGTTCAACGCGGGGGGCGAGGCGACGTTTGTTGGGAAAACTCGGGACGCTTGGGCGCAGGAGAGCGGGCAAGACGCCGGCGGACTCGTCGCCGACCCGCTATTCGTCGACCCGGACGCGAACGATTTTCGCTTGAAACCGGGTTCCCCGGCGGAGAAGATCGGTTTCGTTCCGTTCGATTACTCGCAAGCCGGGCCGAACCGCGCGCCGAGTTTTCAACGCTGAGTCCAATATAACGGACGAAAAAGAAAACGCGGCGAACGGTTTTGACGGTCGTCGCGTTTTTGACGACAAAAGAGGCGGCGTTTAACGTCGAAGTAAAACGAAAAAAGGCGAATCGAAGAACTCGGTTCGCCTTTTTTAACGCTTTTTCAATAAACGGAAATTTTGACGATTATCGGCGCGTTATTTCGAGAAAACGACGCGGTCGCCGTCGATTTCGAATTGGGCGTCGAGATTTTCCGCCAAGGTCGCGGCGATTTTTTGCGCGTCGGCGTTGCGGAACTCGCAGCTGACTCGGGTCGAAAGGTTCAAACCGGCGGCGATCGCGGACGGGGCGAGCGAACATTCGAGCCCGACGTTCGTTTTGAGGAACGCGAACACGTCTTTGAGCGTCTTGTTTTTGATCGAGCCCGAAACGACTTTCCGCTTTCCGCCGGTCGCGTCGGAATTGCGTTTTCCGTTCGTTTTTCCGTCGGCGTTCGCGACGTTCGCCGCGGCGTCGGCTTCCGCTCGAGCGGTTCGGCGGTCGGCGTTTCGGCGCGCTTCGTCGACCCGGCGTTCGCGTTTGATTAACGAAACGGCGTATTCGACCTTCGCGACGTCGACGAACGCCCCGGAAACTTGAACCGCGTCGGCGCTGTCGAGTCGCGCGGCGGCGAATTGACAGTTCGGATAGTCCGATTTTCGCAATTTTGCGGCGTCGGCTTCCGGATAAACGCGCTCGACTTGCCGCGTTCGGTCGAGCGTCGCCGGTCGAATCGCTTTTTCCGCCGCGTCGTAACGATAATCGACGTCGAAACCGAAAAGAAGGAGCGTCGTCAAGTCGGAAACGACGACGTTCTTAAACTCGGCGCGGCGCCAACGGTCGAACGGCGTTTTGTCGAACCCGGCGAACTTCAAGCGCGAACGGCTCGCCAACCGCTCGAACGTCGCCGCCGGTTCCGCGAAGTCTTCGACGGCGAAATCGATCGTCGCGGTCAACCGTTGCGCGACGTTTTTCGGGAGTTCCGCCGCCGCTTCCCGACGCAACGCGCAAAGGAGAAGAAGTTCTCCAGCCGCGTCTTTCGGGGCGACGCAAAGAACGGAACCGTTCAAAACGCAGAAACTTAACTCCGCGTCGTTCAACATTTTGCGCAATGCGTCGACGAACGGAACGTCGACGAACGAACCCGCGACCAACGTCGCCGGGTCGACGCGCCGGTCGATAAAATAGGCAAAACCGTAAATTTCAGAATATCGTTCTAAAATCGACGCGAGCGAGGAACCTTCAAGCGTCGCTGAAACCGGTTCGAAAAGTCGATTTTCGGCGGGATTATCGTTCGGCCCGGCGGCGAAGAGAGGGCGAGCGAAGGAAAAACGCGGCGCTTCCGCCGACGGTTCCGAAAAGGAGGGCGAAAAAAGGAACGGAGCGACCGCCCCGACGAGTAAAACGCCCCTTGGGAAACGTCGACGAAAATTTGAAACGCGTCGCATTGTTGAAAAAGTCCTTAGTTAATCGGAAAACGCTCGGTTAAATTTCCGCAAAATCGTTAAAGTCGCCGCCGTTTGCGTCGTTTGTCAACGCGCGTCGACGGTAACGCCGGGCCAAACGTCGGAGCGGAACGGCGACGCGGGCAAACCGGCGCCGTTCGTCAAGTTGCAAATCGGGTTGTCGGCCCAAGCGTATCGGACGGCGACCGGGCGTTCGACCTCCGGCGCCGAAACGACGACCGTTTCGCCGTCGATTTCCGCTTTCGCCCAATAAAACTTGCGGTCGACGCCCGCGACGGCGAACCCGCGCAACTCGGCGGCGTCGCATTGAGCGTTCGCGCCGATTTTCAAGCCGCCGTCGGTATTGTCGAACGTCAAAACGACGCGGTTTCCGTCGATTTTCATCGAGCGAAACTCCGGCCCGTCGCAAACGACGTCGACGCCGTATGTTCGCGCCAACGCCAACAACGCGAGCCGCTCGCCGACCGGCTTTTTGTCTTTCGGGTGAACGTCCGCCGCTTCGCCGACGTCGATCGCGACCGCGCAACCGACGTTTCTAAGTTGACGCGCCGCTTGACTTTGCGCCTCCCGAAGTTCCGCCCAAGAACTGTTGCCCGGTTGCGGTCGCGGCGCCATAAAGTTGGCAAGTTGGACAAAATAAAACGGAAAATCGCCCTGTTCCCAATCTTGCCGCCAACTTTCGACCGCCATCGGGAAAAGAAGGCGATACTGCCAAGCGCGTCCGGCGTTCGCTTCGCCTTGGTACCAAACGACGCCTTTGATCGCGAACGGTTTGAGCGGTTCGAGCATTCCGTTGCGAAGGGCCCCGGCTCGTTGATTTTCGGGCGTTTTTTCCAAACGCGCCGGAGAAGCGAGCCCGGAAAGCTCCGGATGTTCGACGAGAAGACGCGGTTCGATCCAAGCCTCGCAAGACGCGCCGCCCCAAGCGACTTCAATCAAACCGACCGGAACTTGAATCGTTTCGCGGAGCCGTCGTCCGAAAAAGTAAGCGACCGCCGAAAAATCGCGCGCCGTTTTCGGCGAACACGCCGCCCAAGTCGCGTTAAAATCGGTTTGCGGTTCCGTCGCGCTCTTGGTTGGAACCGTTAAAAAACGCAAATTCGGATAATTCGCCGTCGCGATTTCGGCGTCGGCGTCCTTGGCGCGGCGGAGCGAAAAGCCCATATTCGACTGACCGGCGCAAATCCAAACGTCGCCGAAAAGAACGTCGCTCAAAACGATTTTATTCGTCGCGCTAATCTTTAATTCGAACGGCCCGCCCGCCGGTTTGGGCGATAAATCGACGCGCCAACGTCCGTCGGAACCGACCGCCGTCGTTTGTTGTTCGCCCGCGATTTCGACCGTTACCTTTTCGCCGACGTCGCCCCAACCCCAAACGGGAACCTTCGCGTCGCGTTGCAAGACCATTCCGGAGCCGAAAACGCGGGGCAAACGAACCGCCGCCGACGCGACGCGAACGTCGCCGAACGTCAAAACGGCGAAAAGCGCGAAAACGGACGCCGAAACGAGCGTCGATCGAACGAGCAAAAAAGGACGAAACACGGCGAACCTCCCGTCGAAAACGCGTTAAAATCGACAAAACGCGCGCTTACGGAAAGGGCGGCGCGTTCAAAGAAGCCGAAAATTAGTCGGCAAATCGTCGTTTAGATAACGACGGCGACCGACGCCGATTCAAGATTCGGTTTCGATAGGTTAGAACGAAACGGAGGGAGAGAAGTTCCCGAAAAACCGGGCTTTTCTCGTCGTCGACGAATTGACCAATCGTTAACGATAATTTTGGGGGACGTCGCGCGTTTGGTCGCCGTTAAAAGGAGGCGTCGACAACCGAACGTTTCAAGCGACGCGACAAGGCAAAAGACAACCCGGCTCGTTGTTTGGCGGCGGGGAACAGCGTTCGACCGCGCCGCCAAACGGCGAGTTGCGGGAAGTCAAGGGAACGACGTTTGCGCGTTAAACTTTACGCGACCGTTAACGTCGGCGAGCGTTCGGGGCGTTCGACGGCGCTAACGGGGCGTCGTAAAAGATCGCGACGCGGAAAACGTCGGCTCAAAGAGCGATCACCAACCGATTTTCTTGAGGTTGTCGATGCAATCTTTGGCGGATTCCCAAGGATTGACCTTGAATTGTTCTTGTTCGACGACGAACCATTCGGTGCCGCCCTTTTCGCGGCAAGCGTCGAGAACGGAAGCCCAATCGACTTTGTCGTCGGAGTCGGCGACCGCGCAGCCGTGAACGTCGCCGTTCGACTTGATGTGAATGCATTTGCCGCGGCCCGGGAGAGCGGCGATCGTTTCGGCCGGGGTCAGTTTGATCCCGTGTTTGCGCATCGCGTTGTTAGCCCACCCGACGTCGACTTGGGCGATGACGCGTTCGTCGCAGTTGTTGAAGAACGTCGTCCAAGCGGAGTCTTCCGTGCCGTTGATGTAAAGGAAGTCGCCCGTATGGCCGTGGAAACCGACGAGGCAGTCGAGTTTGGCGGCTTCTTCGGCGCACTTGCTCATTTCTTCGGCGATTTTCTTGTTCGAGTCGTGGCTCGCGCGCATACGACCTTCGAGACCACCCGGGACGATCAGCTTGTTGAAGCCGAGAGCGTGGGCGATTTCCGCGCTCTTTTTGAGGGCGTCGCCTTGAATCGCGCCGAAGCCGATGTGCGTGCTCGTCGCTTTGAGCCCGACGTCGTCGAGCATTTTGCGGAGTTCTTGCGGTTTGCCGTCAAAGCCGTAATAACCGGCGAATTCGACGCCTTCGTAACCCATTTCGGCGACTTTTTTCAGCGCGGCCGGAACGTCTTGACCGGCGACGGTGCGGAGCGAGTAAAGTTGGAGCGCGATCGGGATGCGTTTTTCGCCCTTTTTGTAAGCGGCGAAGAGGGAAGACGGAAGGGAAGCGACCGCGGCCGCGCCGAGACCGGCTTGCAGGAAGGAACGACGATTCATCATTGAAAGAAGCCTTTCTAGCGGATAATCGCTAAAAATAAGGACGGAACAATTAACGCCCGCGCCGAAACGTCGTCGCGACTCAAAAATCTCGACGGGAAAACGGCAAAGAAGGCGATTTGGTTAAATTGGCAAAACCGGCGACGCGTCCGTCGCCCGCTTTTTCACAATTATAACGGAAGGAGCGCGATTGTAAAACGGGTAAAACGGGAACTTTTTCAATTTTTTCCATTTTTTTACGCGTAATTCGGAGTTTTAAGCGAAAAATTCGCTAACTCGACGGGGGCGTATTGTTTTTTTGGATAAAGTCTATATAAATAAGGGGGAAATTTCGTCGTTTTTTCTCGGGCGCCGACGTTCGGAATCGTTTTTGCGACAAGAAAACGGCGGAGTTTAC
This sequence comes from Thermoguttaceae bacterium, assembly GCA_017937685.1. Classification (GTDB taxonomy): domain Bacteria; phylum Planctomycetota; class Planctomycetia; order Pirellulales; family Thermoguttaceae; genus RUG369. Next base: position 5,943 of record JAGBDD010000005.1, read on the forward strand.
GTTGCAAAATTAACTTTTAAGAGTTTTATTAAAATTTTTCAAAGACGAGAAGAATCGGCGAGACGGAGGCGAAAATGGGGTTAGGGTTGGCGATAAAGGCTTTTTTCGCGGCGTTTAAAAACGACGGAACGGCGGATCGGGTCGCGGCGGCGTTGGACGGGAGCGCGACGGCGAACGTTTCGGCTCCGGCCTTGGAACCGCCGAAAAAGCGCGTCGAAAACGGCGGCGACTCCGGCGCGTCGAGCGTGCGAGGCGGTTCCGACGCGACGTCGGCGCTGACGTTGTTGGCGGCGTTGCAACGGGAGGCGCGCTTCGTCGACTTTATTAAAGAGTCGCTCGACGGGGCGGACGAGGCGGCGATCGGGGCGGCGGCTCGCGGCGTTCACGATCGTTGCGCGGCGGTTTTGGAGCGGTTTTTCGCGATTCGTCCGCTTGCCGACGCGGAGGAGGGAGCGCCGATCGAACTCGACGCGGAAACGGCGAAAAATTCGGCGCGGGTTCGCGTTTTGGGCCGCTCGGCGACGCCCGATTCGGACGGCAAGGTCGCAGGTCGACTCGTTCACGCGGGTTG
>JAGBDD010000056.1 GCA_017937685.1 Thermoguttaceae bacterium
CCAACCTTTGAACGACTGCAAAATCGGCCAAATCGCTTTCGGGCCGTCTCCGGCGAGCGCGGCGTCGCGGCGGCTGATTCGCATATCGCGGAGCGTCGCGGCGACGGAGCGTTCGCCCCATTCCGGCTCGTCGCGGCGGAAGGGATAAATTTCCGGCAAAAACGCGTCCGTTCCGTCGGCGTAAAAGAAGTAGTTCGAGACTTCCGGCGCCGAAACGACGTCCGCTTGCGTCGAAAGGCGGGTCGGGTCGACGGCGCGCAAGGAGTCGCTTCGGTCGCGGAGTTCTTCGGGGGTGAAGTACATCGCGGTGTCGTCGCCGACGTACCAAGCGAGAATCGCCGGGGAATGACGCTCGACGTCGAGAAGGCGTTCGTCCGGGCCGTCGACGCCGACCCAAAGTTTGAAGCCGTGTTTCTCCGCGGCGGCGAGGAACGCGTCCGTTCGCCCGTCGAAATAAGATTGAGCGAAGTTGAACCCGGCGGCCTTCAAGTCGGCGAAGGCTTTATCCAAGCTGAAACCGTTCGACGGATAGGGCGAGACCCCGTATATGCCGATCGGGAAGAACGGAACGCCGTCGATTAGCGTTACGCCGTCCTCGCGGAGCGTGTAACGGGGCGTTTTCGGCGCGTCGCCGACGAAGAAATATTTTTGCGCGGCGACCGAGTTTCCGCCGACGTCGGCGATTTCAACGCGAACCGAATGAAGGCCCGGCGACCAAGGCGCGTTTTCCGGCGGCGTCAGCGAAAGGCGCGAAGCGGCGAAGTCGACGTTCAAGCGCGGCGCGGCGGCGTCGGACTTTGTGTTAGATTGGGCGGTTTGGGTAAAATTGGCGATTTCGGTTTCGTCGACGGCGAGTTTAAACGTCGACCAACGGAGCGGGGACGCGTCGTCGAGTTGGATTTCGACGGCGGCGCTTCCGTCGCGGGACGGGGCGGCGAACTGGCCGACGACGCTAACCTTCGGCGCTTGGTCGTCTCCGCCGCTGCGGAAACGGGCGTCGACGCGGTTGCCGATCGCAACGGAGCGGAGCGTCGGAACGTTCGAGCCGTCGGCGTTCGGAACGAGCGTCGCTTTGTATCGGAAAAAGGGCGAGTCGACGGCGAACGGCGCGTCGAAAAAGGTCGCGGCGGTTCCGTCCGGGCCGACGAATTCTCCGAAGTCGCCGGGGATTTGGGGGAGTTGGAGCGTCGACGGCGATTGCGGGGAATCGGCGCTTTGCGCGGTTTCGGCGTCTTGGGACGTTTTGGCGGTTTGCGGAACGTCGGGGAGCGCCGGAGCGGTCGCGATTTGGAAACGGACGGCGGTTCCGGCGGGAAGGTCGGCGTCCCAACTTACTTGCGAACCGGCGCCGGGGAAAATTTCCGAAATAAATTCGCCCGAACGGCGGAACGGCGCGGCGGCGTCGACCGGGGTTTCGAACTCGACGGAGCGAATCGCGACCCAATCGCCGAGCGCAAGGTCGGGAATGTCGAACCCGAGCCGAATCGCGAACGAGGCCGCCGCGTCCGGAACGCGACCGGAAAAAGCGCGGGAACCGAAAAAGTCGCCGACGCCCGCCGCGAAGAGGAACGGCGTTTCGCCGCAAGGCTCGCCGTCGCCGTCGAACCAAAGAACGGCGCAACCCTTCCAAGTCGCGTCGTCGTTTCCGGCCAACGCGGTTTTCGAACTTTTCGCCGCGACGCGAACGACGAACTCGCCGCCGGGCGCGCCTTTCGGGAGCGGTCGCCGAACGCTCGTCGCGTTCCAAGCGGTATCGCCGTCCTCCGGGTCGTCCGGATTCGTCGTTTTGCGGGCGACGACGAGCGCCGGAACGCCGTCGAACTCGGCGCCGACTTCGATCGAGAGCGCGTCGCGGTAATTTTTGATTTCCGGCCAAGCGTCCGGAGCGTCGAAACGGTCGACGAGCGCGACCGGCCCGGAGCGCGACGGTTGCGCGACGCCGTTCGGGAAAGCGACGTTGAACGGCGAATAAACGCCGCCCGCGAAGATCGACGTCGTCGAGAACGCCGCTAAAAGCGTTGAGATTGCGACGACAGCGCGTTTATTTAGCGTTGACAAACGGCGTTTCGAACGGTTGAACGTTGGCATTGCGCGGCTCCTTTGCGGCTGTTCGCGGGAAAGCGAATGTTAAAACGGGCGGTTTAGATGAATTAGGGCAACGTCGCGGCGGAAGGGCGAGCGTTAAAACGCCTTTTTGCGACCGACGGCGGTCATAATCTTCGCGACCAAGCGCGCCGCGACGAACTCGGTAACGACGTTGCGACCGCCGAGGGGCGCCGTCTCGACGACGTCCGCGCCGACGACGTTTTTCGCCGCGACGACCGCTTGAATAAAACGAACGACTTGCCGCCAAGTAAGCCCGCCCGGTTCCGGCGTCCCGACGCCCGGAGCGACCGCCGGGTCGAACGCGTCCATATCGACGCTAATGTAAACGTTTTTCGTTAAACGGGTTAACGCTTTTTCGACGCAGCCGTCGAAGTCGTCTTCCAACATCGTCGGCGTTAAGAAATTCTCGACCTGTTTCGGGAAACGCTCCAAATCCTCCTCCGAAAAACTGCGGATTCCGACTTGGACGACCGTTTCGACCGAGTCGAGGGCTCGCGCCATCGCCGAAGCGTGCGAGTCGCGACCGCCGGGGCCGAACGCGTCGCGCAAGTCGCTGTGCGCGTCGAACTGCAGGACGCTCAAATCGTCGTATTTTTCCGCCGCGACGCGAATAATCGGGCCGGAAACGGAGTGTTCGCCGCCGAGCGCGATCGGGAAACGGTCGGGACGGAAGAGATCGAGCCGGCGGACGGTTTCCTCGACGCGCTCCATTTCTTCGCGGGGCGTTTCCGCGGCGGGGATCGGGTCGCAGGTGAAGACGCCGCGTTTGTAAAACGGGTAAAGCGTCTCTTCGTCGATATACTCCATTTGATCGGAGACGGCGAGAATCGCGTCCGGGCCCTCGTCGGTTCCCTTGCCGAAACAGACGGTTCCTTCGTAAGGAATCGGGAGAATGTGAAAATAGGCGGTTTCCGGGTTGCAAAGTTCCGGTTCGAGTTCTAAAAACGTTTTTTTCATCGGTCGGAGCGATTCGAGTTGGACGCGAAAACGACGGCGCGGCGCGCGTCGAAAAACGCGGACGAACGGTCGGGCGAAACGAGTTCGAGCGGAGCGACGGGAGCGGTCGGCGGCGGAGTCGTTTAAGCGTTATTAATATATATTGGCAAAAGACGGCAAAAGTCGATGAAAGTTTCGACGTTTCGTTCCGATTATACGCGCTTCGACGGCGGTTTCAAGCGGGGCGAAGGGGCGGAAGGTCGCTTTTCGTCGAGAAATCGACGCGAAAAAAACGGCGTTTCCGAGCAGAAATCAAAGAGCGGCGAAAAAGTTGAGAAAAATTTTGGTTCGGCTCTTTACAAAGGAGAGGTTTGCGTTATAATGACGAGCAGAGTAGCCGAAGTGGCGGAACTGGCAGACGCGCTAGGTTCAGGTCCTAGTCCTCGTAACTGGGGGTGGAGGTTCGAGTCCTCTCTTCGGCATTCGTTAAAGAGTTCGTTTTTGCGACGAACTCTTTTTTTGTTTCTTGCCGTTTTTTACCGGGAAACGCGGACGAACCGACGAAATCGAGCGTTTAACGTCGAGCGGACAAAGAAAGAGGGGCGACGCGGAAAACGACGGCGCGTTAAAATAAGCAAGAGACGGCGAATAAGCGGAAGAAAGGGATTGAAGCGGCCGGAAAATCGACGGTCGACGCGAAAAATCGAACGACGAAAGCGCGACGCGGCGAAGGCCCCCCTTTTTTTTCGCGCTCGTCCGGATACAATGAAAACGACGATTGTAAGGGAAACCGATGTTTTCGCGCGTTTTTCTTTGCGGTCGTTTGTTTTTGTTATTTGTTTCTGATATTCGACGCGTTGAAACGCGATTTGCGTTGGCGCGTCGAGCGAGCAAGGGCGTTTTGCGATGATCGATTTTAAGAAAAATTGCGATTTCCTCGTCGGGATCGACTCCGACGGTTGCGCGTTCGACACGATGGAGCTGAAACATAAAGAATGTTTCGTTCCGAATATCGTCGAGCATTGGGGCTTGAAGGGCGTCAGCAAGTACGCTCGCGAAGCGGCGGAGTTCGTCAACCTTTACTCGAAAACGCGCGGAATCAACCGCTTTCCGGCGTTGGTCGAGGTTTTCCGCCTCTTGAACGAGCGTCCGGAAGTCGCGAGTCGCGGCGTCTCGATCGAAATTCCGCAAGTTTTGGTCGACTGGATGAACGCCGAAACGAAGCTGGGGAACGTCGCGCTGACCGAATACGTCGAGAAGACGGGCGATCCGCTGATGAAGAAAACGCTCGCTTGGTCGATCGCGGTCAACGAAACGATCGACCGTATCGTCGGCGAGGGCGTGCCGCCGTTCCCGAAAGTCGCGGATTCGTTGCGCAAGTTGCAAGGGAAGGCGGACGTGTTGGTCGTCTCCGCGACGCCGCAAGCCGCGTTGATTAAGGAATGGGAAAATCAAGGGCTCCTTCCGCTCGTGCAAGCGATCTGCGGGCAAGAAGTTGGAACAAAGAAGGAGTCGCTGGCGTTCTCGAAGTTGTATCCGAAGAACCGAACGCTGATGATCGGCGACGCTCCGGGCGACTATAAGGCGGCGCTGGCGAACGACGCGCTCTTTTATCCGATCAATCCGGGCGCCGAGGAAGCGAGCTGGGAGCGTTTTTACGACGAAGCGATCGACAAATTCCTCAACGAAGAGTTCGCCGGCGCGTACCAACAGGCGTTGCTCGACGAGTTCGACGCTTGCCTGCCGGTTTTGCCGCCTTGGAAGCGCGACGCTTAACGACGAGAAGAGCGCGCCGTCGAAACGCGGGAAAAAGCGGCGTCGAAACGCGGGAAACGAGGAAGCGTTTCGGCGTCGCCGACCGACGACGCGACCGAAGAATTTCGACGACCGAATAATTAACGACGATTGAAAAGCGCGACGGCGACGAGAGGAGGCGCGGCGAATGAAATGTCCGTTTTGTCGATGCGACAACGACCGAGTGATCGAAACGAGAACGAGCGACGACGGGTTCGTTATCCGGCGGCGCCGCGCGTGTCAGTCGTGTAAAAGACGGTATACGACTTACGAGCGGATGGAAATCGTGAACACTCGCGTCGTCAAACGGGACGGAACGCGGGTGCCGTTCGATCGCGATAAATTCCGTCAAGGCGTCGAGCGCGCTTGTTGGAAGCGTCCGGTGCGCGAGGCGCAAATTTCGGAGCTGGTCGCTTCTTTGGAGACAAAGCTCGAAGGCGAAACGGAGGTTTCGACGCAACAAATCGGCGAGTTGGCGATGGAGTTGTTGCGCAAACTCGACGAAATCGCGTATATTCGATTTGCGAGCGTTTATCAAGAGTTCGCGAACGTGCAAGATTTCGCGAAAGCGTTGCAGTCGATGACGGGCGAAAAGGACGGCGACGGGCAAGACGCCGAGTCGGCGAAAAGCGACTCCGAATAACGCGGATAATTCGAATATGAAAAAATAGGGGAGTTGGCGAGTTTGCGCGATATAAATCGACCGCGCCGATCGTCGCGGCGTTTTTTTTAAGAGAAACGCCGTTTTTATCGAGATTCGGCGTCGTTTTTTTAGAAATCGTCTTTAAAATAAGGGCGTCGGGGCGGCGGATTGTCCCGAAATAAAACAATGGGCGTTTCGGCGCCGACGGAGAATATGGACGATGGGCAAACTTGACGCTTTTAAAGAAATCGTGCGAACGAACGCGCCGACGTCGGCGTTGACTTGGTTGCGTTTGGGCGGGCCGATCGAATATCTTGCGGAGCCGCGCGACGAAGAGGAGTTGGTCGGCGTTTTGAAGGCTTGTCGCGAAGACGGCGTTCGAGCGCGCGTTTTGGGGGACGGGTCGAACTTGCTTATTTCCGACGTCGGAGCGCCGGGGTTGGCGATTCGTTTGACGGCGCCGATTTTTAGCGAAATTAAAATCGACGCGCCTTTCGTCGTCGCCGGCGGCGGGGCGAAGGTCGGGCGTTTGGCGACCGCGACCGCGACGGCGGGGTTGGCCGGTCTCGAAGGGTTGATCGGGATTCCCGGAACGGTCGGCGCCGGGGTCGCGCGCAACGTTTCGACGAACGACGCGTCGTTCGAGGAATACGTCGAGTCGGTTCGCGTCGCGTATTTTAACGGAGAAATCGCCGAGCTTTCGAAGGGCGATATTGTCTTTGGCGACGGCGTCAGCTCCTTGGAAAACGCGATCGTGTTGTCGACGAAATTCCGATTGACGCCCGATAATCCCGAGGAATTGGCGAAACGTCTGCAAAAAATTTGGATTGTGCGCAAGCAAACGACTCCGGACGCGACCGAGGGATGCGCGCGAATGTTCAAAAATCCGCGGGGACAACGAGCGGCCGATTTGATCGCCGACGCCGGGTTCCGAGGCGCGCGAATCGGCGGCGCCGTCGTTAGCGAGCGCAATCCGAACTTCGTCGAAGCGTCGGAGGGGTGCGCGAGCGAAGACGTTAAACGTTTGCTCAACTTGATTCAAACGCAAGCTCGCGAGCGCGTCGGCGTCGAGTTGGAGCGCGAACTGGAAATTTGGTAAAACTGGGTGAAACGAGACGACGCGTTGCGTCCGGTTGGGACGGCGAACGGCGTTGCGTTTTGAATTAATCCGTCGAAGGTTGAAAAATGAGCGGAAACGTTGTCTTGAAAACGTCGATTCCCGGAATGACCGCGAAAAGCGGCAAAGTGCGGGACGTTTACGATTTTGGCGATCAAATTTTGCTGGTCAGCACGGACCGCGTCAGCGCGTTCGACTGGATTTTGCCGAGCGGGATTCCGGACAAAGGGAAGACGCTCAATCAGATCGCCGAATTTTGGTTCGAAACGCTCGGCGTCCGCAACCATATGATTACGACCGACGTCGAAAAAATGCCCTTCCCGGAAGGAACCGACCTGAAAATGTTCGAAGGACGCTCCGTTCTTTGCGAAAAGACGAAAGTCGTTCCGATCGAATGCGTCGTTCGCGGTTATCTTTCCGGTTCCGGTTGGAAGGAATATCAAGCGTCGCAGTCGGTTTGCGGCGTGAAGTTGCCGGCGGGTTTGGTCGAAAGTTCGCGCCTCGAAGAGCCGATTTTCACTCCGTCGACGAAGGCGGAAGTCGGACACGACGAAAATATTTCGTTCGAACAAACGGTCGAAATCGTCGGGCGCGACGTCGCCGAGAAACTGCGCGATATGTCGCTCGATATTTTCCGTCGCGGGAGCGAATACGCCCTGAAGCGCGGCGTTATCGTCGCCGACACCAAGTTTGAATTTGGCGTCGCGGCGGACGGCGAAATCATCCTGATCGACGAAGCGTTGACGCCGGACTCGTCGCGCTTTTGGCCGCTCGATCAATACGAGCCGGGGAAGGGGCAGCCGTCGTTCGACAAGCAAATCGTTCGCGACTGGCTCCTGCAATCCGGTTGGGATCGCAACTCGACGCCGCCCGAACTCCCGGAAGAGGTGATCGCGAAAACGCGCGCCAAGTACTTGGAGGCGTTCGAACGCTTGACCGACCGCAAATTGAAGTTCCAAAGCGAACTTTAAGCCGTCGGCGACTTTCCGCGTTCCCGATTTCGGAAAGAACGTTGGGAACGCGAGACGGTCGAACGGCGATAATTTGCTCGACGCGGCGCCGGATTGAGGTTCGACGTTAAATTGAACGGAAAAGAACGAAGACGGCGGCGCGAGTCGCGTCGTTTGGGACTCGACGTTAAGTCGAGCGCTTTGCGGGAAATACGCGGCGGATCAAAACGCGGCAATCTTGGGGAGGCGCGTAAAATGGGCGAAATGGCAACGACTTTTCTGGCGGCGTTGGCGTTCGCTTGCGTCGCGTTCGCGGCGACGTGTTTGGCGTTGATTTTTCCGAAGTTTTTCGGACGCAAAACGAAACGCCGATGCGCTTGCGCCGCGTCGCGGGAAGCGATGCGAATTTACAACGAACGGGAACGCGCCGCTTTAGACGCGAAACGGTACCGACCGGAAACGGTCGATTTGCGCGACTTGCCGCAAGTGTCGAACGAATTGGCCGAATTTGCGCAAGGTTCGAAAGGCGCGAAGTAAAACGACGCCGACGCTGAAAATGTCGACGAGCGTTCGGAAAAGTTCGAAAAGACGAAACGCTAAGAAAAACGGCGCGGATTTTGGATAAAACGACGGAAAACGCGGGAACGACGAACGCCGACAAAGCGCGCGAGAAGCAAGCGGCGGCGCGTTGGCGCAAACCGCTCGTTTTGTACGCGGCGACTTGGGCGACGACGACTTTCGTCGGGTTCTTTTTTTACGGCGGTTGTTCTTGGCTCGGCGCGGCGTTTTTTTCCGTTCCGTTAATGATTATCTTGACGGCGCACGAGTTGGGGCATTATTGGCAAACGCGGCGTTACAATATTCCCGCGTCGCCGCCGTTTTTCATTCCGTTTCCTCTTCCGCCCTTTGGAACGTTGGGCGCGCTGATTCGGATGAGCGGTCGCGTTCCGAACGCGAAGGCGCTTTTCGACGTCGGCGTTTCCGGGCCGTTGGCGGGGTTCGCGGCGACGCTCGTTTTTTTAGCGGTCGGGTTGGCCAATTCGACGCTGGTCGACGCGGAACCGGCGACGGGGGAAACGTTGGTTTTCGGCGAACCGCTTTTGTTCCGCTGGGCGTCCCTTCTTTTTTTCGACCGTTCGGAGCCGACGCGAGTTTTGACGATGCATCCGACCGCCGCGGCCGCTTGGGTCGGGCTTTTTTTGACGACGCTGAACCTATTGCCAATGGGGCAGCTCGACGGCGGGCACGTCCTTTACGCGTTGTTGCGTCGCCGCGCCGTTTATTTTTCAACGGCGCTTTTTATCGCGGCGGCGGGCGCCGTTTTCCTTTTTGAACGTTGGAACTGGCTGGCAATGCTCTTTCTGATCGCGTTTTTCGGACTCGAACACCCGCCGACCGCCGACGATTCGACGCGACTCGGGGCGTTGCGGACGGCGATCGGTTGGGGAACGCTCGCGCTGGTCGCGATCGGTTTTACGCCGAATCCGGTCGACGTCGAGAGCGGCGCGGCGGAAACGGAAAAGAGCGTTTTTTACCGAAACGAGGCGCCGGAACGAACGCCGACCGTCGATTTTTTGGGGTTGGGAGCGAATTTTCGGGACGAAAGGGGCGAGCGGGCGAAAAGTTGGAACGTTTTTAACGAAAATTCGGCGAAAACGCCTTGTTAATCGGAAGACGGCGTCGTATAATCGACCGACGACGGCGCGCTTTTACGGAAAAAAGGCGGCGCGATTTCGCTCGAAAGAACGGACGAGGCGACGATGCAACACGAGACGAAAAACGAACGGCGCGAAAAAAAAGCGCTCGGGTACAAACACGAATGGACCGACACCGGCGGGCATTCTCATCGCGTTATTTTCGATAAAAAGACGCTGGAGCGACCGCAAACGACTTGGAAGGCGTTGATTTTTGTCGCGGCGTTGGCCCTTTTGATCGGCGGCGTCGCGATTATAACGGCGCCGCGCGACAAAAACGCCGGGCGTTTGCCTTTAGCGCCGACGAACGTTCGACCCGATTTCGCGTTGACGACGACGTTGCGAAATTTGACGACGGAGCGTCCGGTCGCGTTAGCCGCCGGTTGGGGCGACGAGTTCTTTTTAGCCGATCGCGGCGGGGTCGGGCTCTATCGCGTCGGCGACGGAAAGCGACTTCAATATTGGAAGAGCGCCGAAGGAGACGCGCCGACGGCGTTGACGTTTATCGCCGACGAGACGAGCGAGAAAAACGGCGCGCTTTTGATCGCCTATCCGGAACGAATCGACGCGATTTACTTCGCGACCGACCGTCTTGCGGAAGACGCGGCGGCGGACGACGGCGAAGAGAACGGCGACGGAACAAAGAAGAGCGACGGCGTTTCCCAAGAAAGCGCGTCGACTCGAACCGCTCAAAACGCCGCGCTTGGGGAAGCGACGACGATTTTAACGATTCCCGGCGCGGCGGTCGCGGCGGTCGCGGCGACGCCGGATCGACTTTTCGTCGGCGATTTTAACGCGGATCGCGTTTGGCGGTATTCTTGGCGAACGCTCGACGCGTTGCGAAACGCCGAAAAGAAAGAAACGCCGCCCGATTGCGAAATCGGAGCGCCGGACGGAGGGCTGTCCTATCCCGGTTTCCGACCGGCGACCGAACCGACGATGAGCGTCGTTTATTCGCCGTCGACGAACGAAATCGTCGTCGCCAATTCCGGACTTTTCCGCGTCGACGCGTTCAACGTCGATTCCGGCGTTTGGAACGCGGAGCGTTCTTGGACGAAAACGCCCGGAACCGATCGCGCGTTCGCGGGCGCGGCCAACCCGATCGCTCTCGCTGTTTCGCCAAACGGTTGGATCGCGACCGCCGAAACCGGGAAAATCGACGCCGCGACCGGGAAAAAGTCGCCGTTGCAAATTTTCGACGCGAAAACCGGGAATTGGATTTCCGAAATTTTATCGGGCGTTCCGGCGGAGAACGAAGGACGCGTCGCGTCGCCGATCGGGTTGGCGTTGACCGAAGACGGGCGGCAAATATTAGCGTTGAAATCGAACGGCGAGGTGGAAATTTACGCGAATCGTTGAAATTTGCGCAATTTTCCGTTCTGAAGGATCGCCGCGAACTTGGCGCCGCTGAAAAACAAACGTAAAAAGACCGCGAAGAACTTCCGACGTCGGGGGGCTTCGCGGTCTTTTTTACGCCGTCGCGTTAAACGGGAGGGAATGGGAGGAACGGACGAATGAAACCGCTTGGCAAGAATGGGAAAAACGGGCGAACGACGCCGCTTGCGCAAATCGCGTCGACGTTATATTGGGAGGACTGGGTAAACGGAAGCGAAAAAGGCGAACGTTAGCGGCGGGTTAACGCGACCAACGGGGCGGGCGTTTTACGAGAAACGCGGCGATTCCTTCGCGTCCGGCGCTCGACGCCCAAGAGCGGCAATGTTCGAGCCAACCGGCGCGGATTTCGGCGTCGGTCGGGAGAAGCGCGGCGTTGAAAAGGCGTTTGGCGGTCGCGAGGGAGCGCGGTTCGTTCGCAAGAAAGCGGTCGACGGCGGCGGCGACGGTCGCGGCGAAGTCGCCGGGTTCGACGAGCGTTTGAACGAGCCCGACGTCGGCGGCGCGGGAAGCGGCGAACGGCGCGGCGGTCAAAACGAACTCTTGAAGCGCGGCGAGCGGCAATTTTCGGCGCAAAAACGGGAAGAGAAGACTCGGCGAAAGGCCGCGTTTCGTTTCGGTGAAGACGGCGCGGAAGGTCGAGTCGGCGACGACGAAATCGCAAGCGGAAACGAGCCCGGCGCCGCCCCCGCAAGCCGCGCCGCGAACCGCCGCGACGACCGGTTTCGGCGTTAAACGAATTTGACGCAAAAGTTCCAAGACGAGGCGCGGCGCGACTTGGAAACGCGGAAGCGTCGGCGGAAAGTCGGCTTCGAACGGCGGCGCGAGCGGTTGCGCGGCGAGATCGAACGGCGACGCGTCGCGGAAATCTGTTTTTGACGCGAGAAGTTGAGCGGGGTTGGATTTTTCGGCGGTTTGGGTAATTTCGGCGACCGGAACGCGAAAATCGTCGAGGTCGAGCGCGTCGGCTTGGAGCGTTTCGAGCGGAATCGGCGCGCCGTTCGTCGCTTCGTCGAGGTCGAGCCCGGCGCAAAAATGCTTGCCGGCGCCGCGCAAGACGACGAGGCGCGTCGAATCGTCGACGGCTATTTGGCGCAGTTCTGCGAGAAGACGACGCAACGTCTCGAACGAAAGCGCGTTGCAACGTTCCGGACGATTTAGCGTCAACGTTGCGACGCCGCGTTCGTCGTCGGTTCGCGTCAACGGAGCGGAGGAATCGGAGAATTGGGGAAGATTGGGCAAATTGGGGGAAACGGTCATTGGAATTGAGCGGGGTTGGCAAAGTTGGGGGGAACGTCGACGGGGAGCGGCGCGGCGGGCGACGACGGGAGCGCGGCGCCGTCGAGGCCGAGTCG
>JAGBDD010000057.1 GCA_017937685.1 Thermoguttaceae bacterium
GGCGCTCGGAGACGGAATCAACGACGCGCCGGCGTTGACGCGGGCCGACGTCGGGTTCGCCGTTCGAACCGGAACCGACGTCGCGGTCGACGCGGCGGACGTCGTTTTGCTCGGCGAACGGTTGGCGGAAGCGCCCGCGGCGATTCGGCTGAGTCGGGCGACTTTGCGGATTATTCGGCAAAACCTCTTTTGGGCGTTCGCGTACAACGCCGTCGGAATCCCGTTGGCGGCGGGCGTTTGGGCGCCGTTCGGTTGGGCGTTGAGTCCGGCGTTTTGCGCGGCGGCGATGAGCCTGTCGAGCTTTTGCGTCGTCTCGAACGCCTTGCGACTGAACCGCTTCAACCCGAACGATTCGCGCGGCGACCGTCCGCCGCGACCGTTCGGCGTCGCGGAAAAGTCGGCGTCGTCGGCAAAATCGGCAAAAACGTTAAGCGAAATCTTGAGCGCGTCGGCGTCGGAAATTGGCGACCGTCGCGAAAACAACGAAAAGGAGACGAAAATGAAAAAGACGATGAAAATCGAAGGGATGATGTGCGGACACTGCGAAGCGCGAGTGAAGAAGACGCTCGAAGCGGCGCCGGGCGTCGCGGCGGCTCTCGTCGATCATACGGCGGGGACGGCGGTCGTCGAGTTCGCCGACGGCGCGGACGTCGACGCGACCCTTGCGGCGCTGACGGCGGCGGTCGAGGCGGACGGATACGTCGTTAAGGGCGTCGAATGAACGGCGCGACCGTTCGCGGCGTCGGTTTTTAACCGCTAACGTTCGAAAACGGCGAGCGAAAAAAAACGCCGCTCGGTTCGGAGCGGCGTTTCGAACGGTTGAGCGAAAAACGCTGGAAACCGACTAAAATTTCTTCGCGATTCCGAACGTCAGCTCGTGCGCGCTCGCCGTGTTTTCGACGTAAGAGCCCGGGAGTTGCGGAGAAAGTTCGCCGCGCGCCGAGTTTTCAAACGCGTAAGCGTAAGCGAGCGAGAACTGCCATTGCTCCGGCGTCGTAACGGTCGCCCCGGCGCTGACGGTGTGTTGGATAATGAGCGGGCAGGGGACGTTCGTCAACGCGACTTCGTCGCTAATCGGGTTCGTGTTGAAGCAGTAGCCGCCGCGCACCGTCAAATACGGGTTGATTTCTTGTTGAATCGCCGTCGAGACGGAGAAAACGCTGTCCCAACCGAGCCCCTTGATGCTGCCGTCGGCGTTGTAGCCGTGATCTTTGAAACCGTCGGCGTTGGCGTAGTCGAAGTAGCGGAGGTCGACGCCGATGACGCGACCCGGGATAGCGTCGTAGGAAACGCCGAACGAGTAGATCGCCGGATAGTCGAGCGCGAACTTCGCGACCTTCGGCGTCCCGTCGATCACGAGGTTGTACTCGAAGTCTTCCATATACTGCTTGCTTTTGTACGACAAGCCGTAGTTGAAGCCGTTGTTCCCTTTAATGTAAATACCGCCTTGGAAGCCGCCGCCCCACATATAGCGCGTTCCGGCGCCCATTCCCCAATTTCCGTTCGCGTCTTGCGGGCCGAAGAACATCGGTTCGGCGATGAGGCGGGCGACGTCGATCGTCGGCGCGAACCCGACCGAGATTTGCTCGGTCAGCTGATAGGAGATCGTCGGCGCCATTTGGAAGAGTTCGACTTTCGACGAAACGCGACCGAGCGCGAGTTGTTCGTTAAAAATCGGGTTCGACGGGTCGCAAGGATAGTTCGTTTGCGCGCCGCCGATCGCGACGAGGCTGAAGCCGAGCGTGAACGGGTTGTCCGGGTCGCCCTTCATCACCATTCCCATATGCGGCGCGGGAATCGTTCCGGCGTCGCTTTCGGTGCGCCCGCTTATTGTATAGGGCCCGGCGGGCGTCGGCATAGTGATTCCGGACTCGACGCTCGACTCGGCCATAATGAGGCCGGTTCCAAACGTCATGCTCGACGAGTCGAGGGCGCTGATCGTCGCCGGGTTCCATTGGAGCGCCCCGAGCGCGTCGACCGGCGTAGCGGTCGCGACCCCGGACATACCGGCGTTGACGGCGCCGATTCCGCGAAGCGCGACTCCTTGCGCTTGAACGGAAGACGCGGCGAAGCAGGCGACGCCGAGCGCGGCGCCGAAAACGAGACGGCGGAGCGGGCGACGCGAGTTGTTGCGTTGATTGCGTTGCATTGGTTTTCTTCTTAATCGCTGGGCGTTCGACGAAAGGACGCTTCGGAGCGTCGAAAACGCGTCGGCGGAAGCGGCGTCGAACGTTGGTGAAAGTAAAAAAACGCGACGCGGTTCGAACTCGAAACGTCCGTGCGAGTCGAGCGCGGCGAAGGAGGAACGGAACGCTTGCGCCGACGAAGGAAAAGCGTTGGCGAGCGTTCCGCGGACGGCAAAATCGGCGTCGGCGCGGTAAAATTTTGCCCAAAAGCGCGCCGTCGAGCCGTCGAACGTCTTGATTTTCGCGTCGCGTTCGGAAATAATAACCGTCGACGCGGCGTTCGAAGCGTCCGAAACCGCCGTTCCTCGTTGAAACGTATCGGGCGGCGTGTGAAGACAAAAATAGAAAAAATGTCAAGAAACGGCGCTTTTTATCGATTTCGCCGAAAAAAATCAAGGGAAAAGTAAGAAATGCGCAAATTGGATAAAATGGAGAAGGCGAAAAGCTCGACGCGAACGCGCCAACGTTTCTTAACGGCGGGCGCGACGTTGGCGACGCTTGCGGCGCTTACTTTAGGCGCCGCGACGGAGAACCGGGCGTTCGCGCAGTTGCCGCCGACGTCGAATCGAATCGCGACGGTCGACAGCGCCGTCGACGCGAACGCGCTTTTCGAGAGCGATTTCGTCGTCGACTCGTTCCGCCCGAACCTCGGAACCGCGATTTCGCCGAAGCGGAACTCCTTCGTCTTCCCGAGCGACGAAGCGTTGAACGCTCGCCCGTTTAGCGTCGAGTTTTGGGCGCGGCTCGACTCGAAAGACGGCTTTCATATTTTCTTAGCGAACGAGGAAAAGTCGTCGCCGCGACACTGGGAGCTGTACGCGTTCGCGGGCGTCGGCGATTTGGCGCTTTACGTCCCGGGGAATCCGGCGGGCGACACGATCCGCTCCGGCGTAAGTCTCGCCGACGGGAAGCCGCATTTCATCGGCTTGACGATGGACGTCGACGCGGCGGAACTCTTCGTCGACGGCGTTTCGGTCGCCCGAGCCAAGCTCGACCGTCCGCATTCCCCGACGCCGGAGGGGGCGCGTTTCGCCGTCGGTTCGCTCGTCGATCGCTCGATTTACTGCGACGGCGTAATCGACGACCTGCGGATTTCGCGCGGAATCCGGAAGTTTTCGCCGGAAACCGTCCCGACGGAGCCGCTCCCGCTCGACGACGAAACGCTCCTCTTGACGCGCTTCGACTTGGCCGGAATCGGTTCCCTTGCGGAGCGGAACGACGCGCTGCGCCGCCGCTTGGAGGCAAGCGTCCCGACCGAGCCCGCGTCGCCGGTCGAGCGGTTCGCCGACGTTCCGAAATATTTGGTCGCGTCGAAAGACCCGAGCGCGCCGAACCAAATCGCGACGTTCGCCGAACTCGGCGCCGACGGTTGGCTCGCGACCGCGACCGCTCGCGTCGAAGGGGCGCTTGCTCCAAAACTCGGCGGGCAAATCGAAACGTCGACGCAAGCCGCGCTCGACTTCCTTTTCCCGACCGGCGGAATCGAGCCGACCGTCAAACCGGGCGAGAAACCGGCGAAAAATATTCCGATTCAAGCGGTCGACAAGGCGCGCTTCGACGCTCGCGTCGCGGAACTCGGCGTTAAGTCGTTCGATTCGAACGCGTTCCGTTCCGGGGTCTTCGCCGCTTGGGGGGAGCGTTTCCTCGAACTCGAAAAGGAGCTGAGCGGAGAACGCAAACCGCCGCGCGGGGCCGCCGAACAGGTTCTCGACGAAAATTCGCTCGTTTTTCCGGAGACGGAGAAGATTCCGGTTCAAGTCGTTTTGCGGCGAACGCGGGCGCTTCTCGACGCGAACCCGTTCTCGGTAAACGGCGAAACGTCGTCGTTTAAGACGCTCGTCGCCGACTTCGAACGCTTTGAGCGCGCCGTCGCCGAATCGCTCGAAACCGGGGACGCTTACCTTGACGACAAGGCGTCGACGGTCGCCGATTACTTCGTCGCTTGCGCCTTCCGCCGTCAACTGATGTTCGCGCAAGACGACGTCGCCGACCTCGACCGGATTATGTTCCTGGCGCGCGGGTGTTACGCTGGGTCGCGCTTGACGAACGCCCGCAACACCGACCGAATCGGCGGGCATATGTCGACGCAAATTTACGGCTTTAACACGATCCAAGGCGGCGGAATCTTCGCGCTCTCCGATTGGAAGTCTAAAGACCCGCGAGTCAAGGACTTGATCGCCGGAAAGAAAGTCGTCGCGACGCCGGTTTGCGACCGTTTGGCCGGTCGGGAATTGAACTCCGGCTCGTTTTACAAACCGGAGCTAAGTTACGACGGTAAAACGATTTACTTCTCCTGGTGCAACGCGAAGGAACACCGCTGGATTTGGACGCCGGAAACGACCTGGAAAATCTTCAAAACGCCGGTCGACGGCGGCGCGATCGAACAGCTAACCGACGGCGCTTACAACGATTTCGACGTATGCGAGCTTCCGTCCGGGCGGCTCGTTTTCTGCTCGGAGCGGCGCGGCGGTTTCATTCGTTGCTTCGGCGAGAGCGCGGCGCTTCGCGTTACGACGGCGGTGATGCACTCGATGAAACCGGACGGTTCCGATATTTACCCGATCAGCTATTTCGAAACGAGCGAATGGCGCCCGACCGTCGACAACAACGGCGCGTTGGTTTACTCGCGTTGGGATTACGTCGACCGCGAAAACTGCCTCGGCTCGACCTTTTGGACGTGCGCGCCGGACGGTCGCAACCCGCGTTCGCCGCAGGGAAATTACCCGTTTCCTTGGGATACGTTCGAGGATTGCGAACACGGCGACCACCGCTTCGGCGCCTGCGAGTGCGCGCCGTCGGGCCTTCCGATGACGCAGATGCAATTCCGCCCGATTCCGGACTCGCACCGTTATATTTTCACCGCGGCGCCGCACCACGGCGAGACGTTCGGGTCGTTATGTATGCTCGACTTACGCGTTCCGAACGACAATCATATGAGCCAAATCCGCCGGATTACACCGTTTGAAGCGTTTCCGGAGTCGGAGGGCCCCGACCGCGCCCAATACCGTTACGGCGCGCCGTGGGCGTTGAGCGAAGACTTGTACCTCTGCAACTCGTGGGAAGACTTGGTTTTACTCGACCGATACGGCAACGAAGAGCTTCTCGTCGAGCGCGAAATTTTACCGATCGGATACGACCCGCGTTTGCGGTTGACGGAGCCGATTCCGTTGCGCGCCCGTCCGAAACCGCCGATCGTCGCGCAGCAAACGGCGCAGGGAGAAGACTTCGCGACCGCCGACAAAACGTCGACGATCGGAGTCGTCAATGTGAACCTGACCGACCGTCCGTTCCCGCAAGACCGACCGATTAAGAGCTTGCGCGTCCTTCAAGTAATCCCTAAGGCGAACCCCTGGATGGATACGCCGTTTATTGGGTACGCGACCGAGAACACGCCGCGGATACCGCTCGGGACGGTTCCGGTCGAGGCCGACGGGAGCGCGTTTTTCGAAGCGCCGAGCGGCAAACAGTTGATTTTCCAAGCGTTGGACGAGAACGGAATGGCGGTGCAGACGATGCGTTCCGCCGCGTTCGTGCATCCCGGCGAAAATTTGGTCTGCGTCGGCTGTCACGAGCCGGAGACGGAGAGCGTCGCGAACGACGCTAAGTCCGCGCAACCGTTGGCGTTCCGTCGAGCTCCGTCGAAACTCGAATCGGAATGCGGCCCGGTCGAACCGATCAACTATTACCGCTTGATCAAACCGATCGTCGAAGAACGCTGCGTCGGGTGTCATATCGAGAAAAACGCCGGGCCCAAGTCGATGGAACACGAGGATTTGCGACCTTACGTCTACTACTATAGCGGCTCGATGCGCGGCGGGTTGACGACGACCGGGCCGCACGGCGGGTCGCGTTCTCGCCCGGGGCGCGTCGGGGCGTCGGAGGCGAAACTCGGCAAGATTTTGTTCGACGAAACGCATCGCGACGCCGTGTCGGACTCCGACCGTCGAGCGTTTATTATGTGGTTGGACGCGAACGCTTTACGACTCGGCGCGTTCCAAGACGAGGAGGCGCAAAAACGCGGCGAGCTGGTGTGGCCGCTTCTCGACGTCGAGCCGTGCGAACAATACGCGCCGTAAGTCGTTAACCGCTAACGGTTGAAGCGACGTTCGACGCCGCTTGACAAAAGAAAACGCCGCCGCGTCTTCGGAACGCGACGGCGTTTTTTACTTTTTGTCGTTAACAATGGTAAACGGCGTAATTATCGATTTTATTCGACTTGAGCCGGAAATTCGACGACGATTCGCCGTCCGTTTTGGAGTTCGAGCGTCGCGCGAACGAGGTAGGCGCCGGGCCTCGGGAAGAACGGTCGCCCGTCGTCCGGCGAGAAGACGAAGTTCGCGCCGATCTCGTCTAGCGACCAAAAGTTAGGGTCGACGAGAAGGGAGTCGCGAACGGTCGCCGCCGGGATTTCGACGTCGCGTCGCCAATAACTCCCGTCCGGCCCGACGGCGAGCCGTTCGGCGCGCGTCGCCCAATGATCGCGAGTTTCGAAGAGCGAGTAGGAGATTGTCGCGACGTCTTGCCGTTTCAGGAGTTCGCCGTTCGATTTTTTCTCGATTCGCGCCGCGAAGGTCGGCGTTTCGTAAGCGCGATTCGGCGTCGTAATGAAATTCGTTTGCGACGTCGCCTCGAATCCGTCGGCGACAAACCAAGGCGCGGCGGTCGTTTCGAGCCAAACGTTTTCCGGCGACGGCGTCCAAGAAACGCGATAAACGTATTCGTCGAACGTTTCCGGAACGTCGGTAAACTCGCCTCCGGGAAAGTTTTGCGCAAGGACGGTCGACGATTTGTCGTTCTTTCTCGTTCGAGCGATCGACGCGTCGCGAACGCCGTCGAAATCGTCGTTATAAACGAGTTCGAACGTCGTTCCGGCGGTCGCGTCGTCGTAACTCGGCTTTTCGACGAGCGAGCTAAACGGCTGAATCGCCGTCGTTTGCGCCGACCATTTTTGAACGCCGCCGTAAATCGGCGCCGCGACGCGAACTCGCCAAGTCTTGGTTTGCATTTCGTTTGCGTCGAGCCAACGGTTCGACGCGGTCAACCCGATCGCGGAGCCGTCGACCGCTTCGACGCGATAAAGCGTCGCGCCGTCGCATTGACTCCAAAAGCCGCTTGTTCCGCCTTTTCCGAGGTAAAATTCGGGCGCGTTTGGCGTCGGAACGCCGACCGAAACAAGGCGCGCCTCGACCTCGGAAAGACGCTTGCCGTCGGCGTCGTAAACGTCGACAACGGCGGGAAATACGACGGATATTTGGGCGTGGTCGCTTGGACAATCGCGTAGGGTCGCCGACTTTAAAACGACGTAATTCGCGTTTTTGCTCGTTGGCGCGCCTTCAAATTTCGCGATTCCGTCGGGGGTGAGCGCTAAATCGGAAGTCGTTGCAAGAGAACAGTTGGGGGAATTGCAAGAATAGTAGGTTATTTCCGGTTCGTAATCGGCGTTCCAAGCGACGAAATGACGCGTCGTTGGGCTGCTGTGATAAATCTTGGCGCCGCCGAGGTTTGCAAAAGGCGAAACTTTGACGCGATAGTAATTCCAGCCCGCTTCCGGCGTCGCGTGAACGATCGTTTTAAGCGTTTCGCCGTTCCAATCGAACGCGGTTTCATAAACGGGCGCCGTTTCTTTTTCGACCGGCTGCGTCGAATCGTAAATCGTTCGATAATCGCCTTGTCCCTGGGCGTCGAACGCGTATTTTTCAAAGACAAAAGAAAGCGCTCCGCCGTCGAGGGCTTCGGACGTCCAGCGGCAAACTCCGTCGTTAAACGCGTTGCGAATTTCCGACGCGTCGAACTTGTAAATAATTTTAATATCGTTTGACGCGACGTCGTACTCTTCCGCCGAGACGCCGTTTAACGTCGCGCCTTCGTTTTTCCAACGACCGTTCGACGGAAACTCAACGCGACCGCAACCGTTAATTTGGGAACCGTTTAAAGCGGTTAAAGACGGCGTTTTAATCGTTGCGTCGTCGACGGTTAGCGTCGCTCCGGCTTTTAGCGTCAGCGACGCGACGTCGAGACCGCGAGCGTCGACTTTCGCGTTTCCCGTCAGCGTTATTTCGGCGGTCGGAGCGTCGCCGTAAATCTTTTGACCGGATAGTTTTAACGTCGCCGACGTCGCGGCGCTTACGTCGACGGAAAATTCGTCGGCGTAACGAAGCCCCGTCCCGTAAGAATTGACGCTCGAATCGCCGTAAAACTCGATAATAATAGGGTTAGTAAGCCACGAACCTGTCTCGGTTTCGTTTTCGCCAAATGCGAACGTTTGGCAAACGAAACGCGTTCCGGGACGACTTTCGATTAAAAGGTTTTGAGCGGGCGACCGCGCTAAAATGGAAAGACTCCCGCAACGATACGTTCCGTTCAATGGATATTGCGGCGCAAAGGATTGCGACCGGCGATAAACAGTCAAAACGCGGTAAAACGGGCGCGCGTCGAGGTTCGAACTTGTTACAAACCCCGTAAATACGACGTTTGAACCGACGTAATCGAAACCGAACGCGATTTCGGAAATGCCGCCGCCAAGCCGGGCCCCGCAGTACGCGAAGTCGCCAAACCGCGCCGAACCGCAAAGCGTTTTCAGCGAAACGTCGTTTTCGGAAAACGTCGAACACGCGCCAATATCTAGGTTTACGTAATGTATTTGCCAGCCGGATTCCGTCGGGCGAACC
>JAGBDD010000058.1 GCA_017937685.1 Thermoguttaceae bacterium
CGCCCCCGCGCCCGCGGAATCCGCTCCGACCGCTCCCGCGCCCGGAACGTCTTCCGCCGCTTTCTTCGTTGGGCGTATCGTTCGCGGGCAAGCGCCGGAAACGCCGCAACCCGCCCAAAAACCGCAGAGCCCGCCCCCGGGAACGCCTCCGCAAACCGCCCAAACCGCTCAAACTTCGCAACCCGCCGCGAACGCCGAAGCGAGACGCCGCGTCGACGAAACGGTCGCCGTTCTTTTCGCGACGCCGAAAGCGGAACCGAGTCCGAGCGTCGGCGCCGCCGGGCCGCTCGAGGTCGCGACGACGTTGCGTTCGGTTTTGGAACGCGTTCCGGTTTCCGAACGCGCCGCGACCGTTCGCGCTTATTGGCGGTTGCAGGAAGCGTCCGCTCGCGTCGCCGTCGAATCGGCTTTAGCGAAAACGTTAACGCAAGCGTTTAACGAACTTAACGCGAAAACCTCCGGCGCGGCCGCCGCCGCGTCGACCGAGACGGCGCGACTTTATCTCGCCGCCGCGCTCGGAGCGCAAGCTCGCGTCGCCGAAGCGCGAATCGTCAAGCGCGACGCGCAAATCGCGTTGATTCGGCGAGCGCGTTTGCCGCTCGGACAAGGTTGGCCGATTCCGGCGACGCTTCCTTTCTCGGGCGCGACGTATCGCCTTGAAACGCCGTCGACGCCGAATCGGACGCTCGCGCTCGAAGGGGCCGTTATCCCGGAAAACTTGAAGACGATCGAAACGCTCGGCTCCGCGTTCGGCCCTCCGGCGACCCTTTGTTCGTTCGACGTTTCGCCGAGCGCCGCCGCCGATCCGCTCGTTCCGCTCGCGACGCTCGAAAAGAAACGCGAATCGCTCCTGCTTTTCGTCGAACTCGTCGTCGCGACGAACGTTTCGATCGCCGAATACGTCGCGAGTTATCCCGCCGGGTTCGTTTCGGTCGACCGTTTCGTCGACGCGCTCGTCGGGCCGGGAAAGTGAATTGAAACGATTTTGTCGATTTTAGCGAATTTTGCTAAGCAAGGGGACGGCGCCGGACGATAAGTAAAGAGGACGGCGCGCCGACGAGGTCGCCGCGACGCTTCGGCGAACGCTCGCCGACGTCGAACAAACGAAAACGCGCCCGTCGCTAAAGAGCGGCGACGGCAGGGAAGCTCGGCGCGGTTTTAACGAAGGATTCGATTATGCTTGTTCAACGACGCTTTATTCTCGCCGCTTGCGCGCTTTTGACGACGCTCGTTTGCTCGGTCGGGTGCGCCGGCGCGCTGATGATGCCCTTTTACCTCATCAACGGCACCGACGCGCCCGCGATTTTCGCCGACCAAATGAAGGAGATTCCGAAAGAATCGAAAATGGTCGTCATTTGCCGCTCGAATTTGAACCTGTTCGGTCAAGCGAACCCGAACGCCGATTTGGCGACGAGCATTACTTACGTCGTTTCGAACAACGTTAAAGGGAAGAAAAAGAAGAAGCTCGAATGGATTCCTTACGAACGCGTCGAGGAAATGTTCGACGAAGAAGCGTTTCGGTCGGAAAGTTTTGAGAAGATGGGCGCGAAACTCGGCGCGGATTACGTTATCGGCGTCGAAGTCGACGCGTTCGAAATTCACCATTCGACCCAATTTTACCAAGGGAACGCCAAAGCGCTCGTCCGTTTGATCGACGTGAAAAGCGGCGAAACGCTCGCGCGGCAATCGACGCCGAACTTCGCCTATCCGCCGACGCCGATTCCGAAATCGGAGTACGAGGAAATCGAGTTCCAAAAGACGTTTACGGTCAAATTCGCGCAAAAGATTTCGACTTTCTTCTGCCCTTACGACCCGCACGACGAGTACGCGCTCGACAGCGATTTTGCTAATCGCTGATATTTCGAACTTTAAAGCGGTTTCGTTTGACGCGAAGCCGCTTTTTTTATTTTGCCGCCGCGGAGTTGTTTTTAAAATTTTGCGGCGACGCGAAGTTATTTGGGGAAATCCCTCTAAATTGCCCTGTTTAACAAGGAGGCCCGCCGCGTGTCCGCCGAAATTAACGAAAAACAAGAAAAATCGCCGTCCGGCGTCGCGCCGAAAACCGTTTTCGCGATCGGTTGCCATCCGGACGATATAGAATTTACGATGGCCGGAACGCTCGCCCTGTTGAAGGCCCGCGGCTGTTCGATTCATTATATGTCGATCGCGAACGGCTCTTGGGGTTCCGCGACGATGCGTCGTTTCGAGACGATTCGAACGCGGCGCGACGAAGGAGCGGCGGCCGCGGCGTTTCTCGGGGCGACGTTTCACGAGTCGTTAACCGACGACCTCGACGTCTTTTACCGCCGCGAAACGCTCCTGCAGTTGATCGCCGTTATTCGCGAAGTCGACCCGGATATAGTGTTGACGCAATCGACTTCCGACTATATGGAGGATCACCAAAACGCCGGACGCTTGGCCGCGACCGCCGCTTTTTGCCGCTGTATGGCGAACGCGCCGGTCGAACCGCCGACGCCGCCGACTTTTAAGGACGTCGCCGTTTATCACGCGCAACCGCACGGGAACCGCGACTCGATGCGGCGGCTCGTGCGCGCCGAGCGTTACGTCGACGTCTCGTCGGTTCTCGACGTCAAGCGCTCTGCGTTGGCTTGTCATCGCAGCCAAAAGGAATGGCTCGACGCGTCGCAGGGGTTCGACTCTTACCTCGATTCGATGGTCGAGGCGAACGCGGCGGTCGGACGGCTCTCCGGGAAATACGAGTTCGCCGAAGGTTGGCGCCGCCGCAACTGGCTCGGGCTCTCCGCGACCGAAATCGATCCGCTCGGCGATCTGCTCGGCGACGTTTCTTGGGTCGACCCGGAATACGCAAAGCGTTTGGACGCTTAGTTTGCGGTTGAGAAAAACGAGCGGCTCCGAGAAAACAAAAACGGCGAAAAATAAAAAGACGCGGCGTTGCGAAACGTCGCGTCTTCGCGTTTTATTTTAAGCGGCGGCGGAATCGTCGGCGTCGCGTCGAGAGGACGCCGCGACCGTCAACGCTCCGGAACGACGACCGGGTAAACGACGACGCCGAAATCGCGCTCGTAAGTTTCGCCGTCGGCGAACTCCGTTTGAACGACGAACTTCCAAACGATTTCGTTATGTTCCGCTTCGAACGACGGCGCGACGCCGAGCGGAAGGGTCGTCGAAAATTCCTCCGCTTCCTCGGCGCCGGAAGGAACGTCGACGTCGTATTTCGTAAAGAGCGTTCGCGAAAAGACTTCGCGCCGGTTGCAAATCGCGTTCGTTCCTTGCAGGTAACGGGCGACTTCTTCGCAACGGACGAAAACGGCCAGCCGCTTCGCCGCGACGCGACCGCGTAAAAAGAGGCAAAGTCGAACTTTGCGACCGGGCAAAATCGGGAGTTCCGAAATTTCGAGCGCCGACGACCCGACGACCCGTTCGACGCGGTAAGCGCGCCAAAGTCGACAGCCGAACAGGAAGCCGACGCCGCAAAAGATCGCGCAGAAAACGAACGCAAACGCTCGGTCGGTCGACGTTTCCGCCGTCGAAACGACGTAAACGAAGACGCTCCAAGACGCTAAGTTCCAAACGAGCGTTCCCAAGGTCGAAGCGCCGAAGGCGAACGTTTTTTTGACGTCCGAACGCAAACGGCGCGCCAGTCGAACGCCCGGCGAGTCGGCGAGCGGCGGAACGTTCGGAACGGTCGGGTAACGCGTCTTTTGCCGTCGAATATTCGCGAGCGCCTCCCGAGAAAGGGAACGGTCGCGGATACGAACGACAAGCCAACCGCCGCCGAAAAGAATCAGCGAAATCGGAATGACGAGAAAAATCCAGCCCCAAATCGCCGACGGTTTCAGCAAAAACGCCTGTTTCGGGTCGTCGACGCGCACCCAGCAACGCGTTTGAACGCCCGGCGCGAACGGGCGCAACGCTTCGAGCGCTTCGTCGCGGTCGAAACGAAAACCGCCGTCTTCCGAAAGCGTCTCTCGTTCAAAGGTTTGCGTTACAAAGGTTTCGTCGTTGAAGCGATAGCTGATTTTGACTTCCGGACGATACCAAACGACGCCGCGTTCGTCGGCGCGGGGCCGGAGAACGCGACTCTCGACGACGCAGTCGATTTGCGTCAACAACCGTTTTTCGCGGCGCGCTTCGACGCCCCAAGTCGCCAAGTGAATCGTCAAAATGAGGAGGCCGAGCGAAAAAACGCCGCCGAGAAGAATCGATTCGGAGAGCCGCCAAGCGGCGAGCGAATTTTCCGGGCCTTGGGACGTCGAGTTAGTCGTTTGCATCGTTCGAATCTTTCGGAGAACGCGTTGAACGGAGGCGGGACGCGACCGCGCGTCGGACGGCGGCGATCGAAAACGCGTCGATCGGTCGGCGACGGCGGACGTTGAAACGGCGAATTATTCGGCTTCGCGACGTTTCTCGGCGCGCACAAACCCGAATTTTTCCAACGCGTTAAAGACTTCTTCCAACGTCTTTTCGCCGAAGTTCGGAATGCTCAGAAGGTCGGAGCGTTTGCACTTGAGAAGTTCGCCGACGGTGGAAATTCCTTGCTCGTCGAGACAGTTCGTCGTGCGCACCGAGAGGCCGATTTCCGCCATACTAAGGTCGAGCTTTTCTTGCATTTCGCGACGTTTGATTTCGGCCGGGTTTAACGGAATGCGCGTTCCCATAAGCGTTCCTTATTGTTAGGGGGGTGAGTATTGGTTTTTTGAATAGCGTTTATTGAAATTCGGCGTTGGGGAGCGTCGGCGCGACGCGGAAAAGGAGCGCGTCGGCGTCGAGCGTTCCAAAGGAGGAAAAACGACTGTCGAGCGACGCCGGGGAGTTGTCGCCGAGCAAAAAATAACCGGGCGCTTTGTCGCGGCGCCGTTCCGGCTCTTGCGCGGCGACGTTCGAGTAATGAAGGTCGCGGCGAAGAACCGGCGCGAACGCGCGAGCGACGTCGCCGAGGAGAACGAACGGCGTCGAAACGGGCGTCGCCGCGTTTTCGGTTGCGTCGGCGGTCGAAAAACGCGCGATTTCGACGTCGTTTCGCGTCAAAACGAACTCGCCGTCGACGAGAAAAACGCGAAATTTCGTCGCGCCGTCGGTTGCGTTCGCGTCGGCGGACGGCGAGACGTTCCAGGGAACGCGTTCGACCGACGCGTCGGCGAAATCGGCGTCGGTCAATTCGTCGAAGAGACGACCGCCGCTTGTTTTCCCGTTAAAAAGGGGCGTCGAACGGAGGGAAATTTTCGGCGACGTTTCGTCGAAGTCGAGCAAAAAAGCTCGGTTAGGACGGCGCGCAAGGAGCCGAAAACGCTTCGGCGCTCCGTCGGCGTTCGACCAAGAAAAGTCGAAAACGAAATCGCGAACCGGCTCGACCGGCGCGACGTCGTCGCCGTTCCAACGCGGCGTCGGCGATTCGTTGAAAATCGACGACGGTTTGAAAACCGTGTGCGGAAACGGGGGGGAATCGGACGAATCGAGCGGCGCGGCGGGCGGCGCGGCGTTCCAAATCGGCGTCGTCGCGACGACGGTCAGTCGGTCGTCGGTTCGGCGAAATTGCGTCGCGTCGAGCCGAGTCGCCGTCGCGAGAATTTGTTCGAGCGTTCGGGGCGCGACGCGACCGTCGACGAAAACGTCGCCGCCGACGATTTCGACCGTTTCGCCGGGAAGCCCGACGACTCGCTTCAACGTCGCTCGCCCGGTCGGAGCGCGGAAGACGACGACGTCCCAACGCTCCGGGCGAAGTTCGGTTTTTTCGCCGTTCCAAGCGCGTTCGAAACGTCGGCGCCAATCGCTAAAGACGTTCTTAACGCTTGTCGTCGATTCGGCTTGCGTCGTTGAATCGGCGTCGGCGAAAGGCGCGGTCGCTTCGACGAGAGCGCCGTCTTGAAAAACGGCGCTCGACGCCGGAACGCGGTCGAAACCGCAGCGCGGACAGGGAAAAAAGCGCGCCGACGCCCGGAATTTGCGAACTTCCGGCGAGTCGGCGTTCGACGCGTTCGCGTCGGGAACCGAACCGACGTTCGCCGTCGTCGGGGGCGCGTCGTCGAACGAACGAAGGCCGCCGGACGAGTCGACGTCGAGCGTCGTCGCGAACGAACCGCCGCATTCCGGACAGCTCCAAACGAAACGGGGCCCGAGAAACGTCGGCTCCATCGAGCGACTTTGAACGCGAAAAACCGCCGTCGAACGGGACGGTTCGCGCCAGATTTCCGGAAAACGACAAAGCGCCGCGACCGTCGCCGCGCCGAGAAGCGCCGTCGTTCCGGCGAGCGCCGCTAAGACGAGCGGAGCGCGGGAACGGCGTCGCTCGGTCGAAACGCGTTCGTCGGCGGAAAGGGAAGGCGGCGATTTTGTCATTATCTTAACAACGCTGTCTTAATAACGCGCCGAAAAACCGCGTCGCAAGTCGTTGAAACAAAAGTTCTTTTGACGAAACGACTTGCAACGTTGGGAAACGAACGTCGGCGCGGCGGTTGAAAAACGCGTTCAACGCAAAACGTCGAGAATCGCGTCGATATCGTTCCCGACGACGACCGGACGGTTGGCAAGCTCCGCCGTCGCGACGCCGCGTTTTCCGAGAACGCTCTCGAAGAAAGCCGGGTCGGCGCCGTGATACGCGACCGTCGCGTTCGGGTCTTTCAGCTGGTGCCCGGTCAAAATGCAGACGACGCGCTCGTCGCGACCGATAACGCCTTCCGCGACCAACTTTTTCGCGCCGGCGACCGACGCGGCGGAGGCCGGTTCGCAACCGAAGCCGTTCGCGCCGACGCTCGCTTTCGCGTCGACGATTTCTTGCTCGCTTACCTTGCGGACGACGCCGTCGCAGAAGTCGAGCGCGCGCAAGCACTTCGTCAAGTTGACGGGGCGGTTGATTTCGATCGCGCTGGCGATCGTCGAAGCGCGGCGGTTTTCCGCGTCCATTTGAGCGTAAAACGCGTCGATCTTGGCGTTATCGACGTTCCCGCCGTTCCAGCGAAGGCCTTCTTCGTTGTAAAGGCGGTCGAGCGTGTCGGCGCCGGCGGCGTTGATAACGGCGAGGCGCGGAACGCGGTCGATCAGCCCGAGTTTTTTCAACTCGATAAACGCTTTCCCGAACGAACTCGAGTTCCCGAGGTTGCCGCCCGGAACGACGATCCAGTCCGGAACCTCCCAACGGAGCGCTTCCAAGACGCGGAACATAATCGTCTTTTGGCCCTCTAAACGGAACGGATTCAAGCTGTTAAGGAGATAAATCCCCGTTTTCTTCGAGACTTCCTGAACGCGCGCCATCGCGTCGTCGAAGTCGCCTTGAATCTGAACGGTGCGGGCGCCGTAATCGAGCGCTTGCGACAGCTTGCCGTAAGCGATTTTCCCGGAACCGACGAAAACTACCGACTTCATCGACTTCGACGCGGCGCAGTACAGCGCGAGCGAAGCGCTCGTGTTCCCGGTCGACGCGCAAGCCGCTTGCGTCGCGCCGACGAGGCGACCGTGCGTCGTTCCGGCGGCCATCCCGTTGTCTTTGAAGGAGCCGGACGGGTTCATCCCTTCGTATTGGAGGTAAAGCGAGCCCGCGTTCTTCCCGACGTACTCCGCGACGCCGTTCGAGCGCTGCAGAATCGTTTGCCCTTCGCCGACGGTAACGCATTGGTCGAGCGGCGCGAACGGAAGGAGTTCGTGAAAACGCCAAACGCCGCTAAAACGTTGCGGATTCGACCGTTCGCTCCAATATTTTTCAAAGTCGGCGAGCTTTTTCGGCGTCGGGAGCTTGTCCCAATCGTACTCGACGTCGAGGAGCGCGCCGCACGTCGGGCAGCGGTGAAGAATTTCGCCGACGTCGAACGTCGATCGACATTGGGGATTAATGCAGCGTTGAAAAGCGTTCATTGATGATAAGCCTTGCGACCGCGTCGCTTGGAATGCGAACGGCCCCTTTCCTTCGGTTGGGCTAATTGATAAAATCGGTTCCGACGCGCTCGGCGCCGACGGGCTCCCGACTTGGACGGACGGCTCGCCGAACGGCGCGTTTCGCGGCGCGTCGAGACAAACGGAAGACGACGACGCTATTTTGCGGAAAGCGCGTCGCCTTCGTCGAACGACCTTAAATTTTACCCCAAAAGTCGAATTTTAGAAGCCCCCGAACGCGTTTTTGCGTTGACTTGAACCGTTTTTTTCGTTAAAATGCGAAAAATTGTCGGCGCGCGGCGTTCGTTTTGCGGAACGTCGACGCCTATTTTGCCCGCCTTGCCTAGATTAACGTCGAGTTTTTTAACGATGGATAAGTTGTCGTCGCGCTCTTCCCGTTTGCTCCTTTTTTTCGTTATCGCGGCGTTTTTTTGCGCGCTTGATCTCGGAACGAAACGCTGGATTTTCGAGCGTTTAGGGCGACCGGGCGAGTCGGAGGTTTGGTGGCTGATTCCGGACGTTTTCGGTTTCCAAACGTCGCTGAACCAAGGCGCGCTCTTCGGGATCGGGCAAGGGCAAATTCCGCTGTTCGCAACGCTTTCTTGCGTCGCGCTCGTCGGAATCGTCGGTTGGGTTTGGGCGGACTCGACGCGGAGCGTTTTTCTCGCGTCGACGCTCGGGCTGATAACGTCCGGCATTTTGGGGAACCTTTGGGATCGGCTCGGCTTGCACCGAATGCGTTGGAGCGATTTCGACGCCGAAGTCTGGGGCTGCCCGCCGGAGATGGTCGGCGAGCCGATTTACGCCGTCCGCGACTGGATTCTTGTGATGCTCGGCGACTATCCTTGGCCGAACTTCAATATCGCCGACAGTTGCTTGGTTTGCGGCGCGATTTTAATCGGTCTTTACGCGCTTTTTACGCCGACGCCGAAACCGGCGGTCGCGGCGAACGAAACGGCGGCGATGGAAGATAAAGCGGAAAATTAAACGCTTTAAGAGAATTAAACGATAAAACGGAAAGCGCCGCCGGCCAATCGGAACGCTCCGACGGCGGCGAAAAAGAAAAAAGAACCCGACGCGAAAACTTGTCGCGCCGGGTTTTTTAACGCCGTCGTTGAAGGCGACGGCGTTTGACCGGATTTCGTTAACGCGTTGCGGCGGCGTTATTTAATAACGACTTCGTACCAAATCGTCTTGCTTTCCGGGCCGATTCCGAAGCGCGCGCCGTCGACGGTCGACTTGACGGAAAGTTCGCCCTTGCGAGCGCCGCTTTCGTCTAAAGCGAAGACCGAAACCGATTTAGCGTCGACGCCGTTCAGCGTCAGCGTCGCCGGGACGCCTTCGCAAAGAACCGGCGCGCGACCGTTCGAACCGCCGTAATGTCCCGCCGTCGTAACGTCTTTGCCGACCGTAATCAGTTTTGAATCGGCGTTTTGCATCGCGCCGGTCGCCGTCAAGAGATAGCGTCCCGAAGCGAGCTTGCCGACTTTTTCCGCGTCGAGGTCGACGTTCGTTCCCTTGACGAGCGAAACGGTCGCCCAGCCGAGTTCCGTCGCGCCGACGTCGAGCGTAACGCCGTCGAATTTCGTCGGTTGCGTAACGAAGCCGCTGAAAACTTTCGTGTTCGCCGAGTCGACGACGAAGTAGCCTTTATCCGGCGTCGCAAAGTTCCAACGGATTTCTTGATGATCGTTGACGATTTCCTTTTTCTCCTTCGAACCGAAGCGCGCCGGGAGGTCGGCCCAGCTCTTAATTTCTTTCGCCGACTTGATTTCCGACGTCGGGAGTTTCAGGTCGGGAAGTTCGATCCCGGCGTAAACCGCCAGCGAGAGCGAACGATCGAGGTTCAGCCCTTGAAGCGAACGATGGTAGCCGGTCAAGCCGTCGCGTTGGATTTGCGATTCCTCGGCTTGCGTCATCGACGGCTTGTAAACGTATTCGCCGGGCCCGCTCTTGAGGTCGCCGCGAACGAACATGCCGTAACAGGCCGGAAGGTGCGCCGTTTTCATCGGTTGCGCGCACATATCGAAGAACGGCGCCATCGCGTCGCGCTGATATTGCGAACTGTGCGACCAAGCGAATTGGTAAATCGCCGACCAATCTTGGAAGGCCGCGACCGCCGCCAACATCACGTTCCCCTCCGCCGCGTAAGGGTTCGGGAACGGATGGTCGTATTCGCTGCAGGTAAACGGCGACCCTAAAACGCGAACCGTGGCCAAGTTGGAGAGCGTTCCGTTCGCCGGAGAGTTCGCCAGCGCCGACGCGCCGACGAGCCAATGATTTTGATCCCAAGAGCGGCCCGGGAAGTTCGGGTGGTTCCAGTAAGCGTGAATGTCGCAGAAGTCGAGGCGAGCTTGCGCGTGCCAAAAACCGTATTGCAGCTGCGTGCCGGCGACCGGCTGTTTCGCGCCGAGTTCGTTCTTAACGAAGCGATGCATCTCTTGCCAATACTTGTTTTCGAGATCGCGGAGGAAGTCCGAGAAATCGGCGATCGTTTCCGGCGAGAAGAGCGTTGCCGAGTCGCCGTTGCGTTTCGGAACCGGAATCGACTTCGCTTCGAGCGTTTGCGACGCGTCGACGCCGAGCGTTCCGCCGCTTCGGAGCGAGAGGTCGGCGATTTCGATCGACGTTCCGTCTTGGAACGAGCCGAACGAAACGCGGATTTGGGCGTCGGTTTTCGGCGGAAGGAACGGAATCGAAACGGTTTGCCAATCTTTAGTCGCCGTTATGTCGCGTCGTACTCCGACCGGTTGCCAAGGATCGTGATTTTCGACGACGCCGACCGAAATTTTCGATTCGCTTTCGGAGCGGATTTTAAACGTAAGTCGATAAGGCGTCCCCTTTTCGACGCCGAGGCCGACGCGGTGAATTTGCGGAATCCAAGAGACGGCGCCGGTTTTTTCGACGTCGAGTCGCAACGCGTTCGCGTCGATTCCGGTTTCGCTCGCCGGGACGATTCGCCAACTCGCTTTCGCGGTTTCGTCGAGCTGCAACTCCCAAGGACGGTTGAACTTAAAGTCCGGCGCGAACTTGCCGTCGGCGATTTGCTCGGGGCCGGTCGGGTATTCGCGGCTGTTCCAAGCGGCGCGGAGCTTCGCGGTCGACTTGTATTTCTTCGTAAGCCAAGCGTTCCAAAGGCGTTGGAACTCGTCGCAATACGGCGACGGGAGATTGTCGAGTTCGCCCCAAGACCAAGAGGCGACGACCGAGTTCTCGTTGTTGATTTCAATGACCGCGACGCCCGGATCGTCGACGTAAGCCTTGCCGGTGTAAGGGTTGACGTGCGTTAGCAGGTCGCGGGCGTATTTCTTTTGCAGCTCGATCATTCGCGGGTCGAAGTTGTCGACGCCCTTGTTTTGCGTCGGGAGACCGTCCGAGTTTTCGAAACCGTCGCGCTCGTCGAACGCTCGCGAAACGTGCAGGTTAATGTTGACGTAAACCCCTTCTTTTTGAAGGCAATAGATCATATAGTCGAGCTTGTCGAGCTGTTTCGGGTCGATTTCCGTTCGCGTTTTGTCGAAGTTGGCGCCCCAAATGTCGCGGCTGTCCATATGGTGCAGTCGGACGACGCCGATCCCGAACCGCGAAAGCGACCGAGCGAGGAACTCGGCGTTTTCTTTTTCCGGGAAGTTGGCGCCGAAACAGAGGTTCGTGCCGAGGAAGCGCGCGTCGCCGGACTTGAACGCGAACCGACCGTCCTTCGTCCCTAGGAAC
The DNA here is from genome assembly GCA_017937685.1 of Thermoguttaceae bacterium. Lineage (GTDB taxonomy): Bacteria > Planctomycetota > Planctomycetia > Pirellulales > Thermoguttaceae > RUG369. The sequence continues at coordinate 11,560 of JAGBDD010000058.1, forward strand.
CCTCGCGACCCGGCTTGCGGAAGCGGATTGTCCCAAGTCTTGACGTTGGTGATGTTGCCTTGGGCGCCGTGTTGAATAACGAACGGGAATTTGGCCGCGTCGTCGGCGAAAAGCGCCGTCGAACCGACGAGGCAGCCGAGCAGCGCCGCGAGCGCCGAACGGGTGAGTTTTTTGCGCATCGAATTTTCCTTAATCGGCCCCGAGCGTCGAAACGCTAAGAGCGGGTAAACGTTGACGTTAAAAGCGGCGTCGACTTGGCGGCGGGAAACGCGAAATTTCGCGGAGAAGCGGCGCTCGCTCGGTCGACGGACGTTTATTATATCCGACGGCGCGGGCGATTTCCAGTACGCGACGGGCGTTCCGGAATATTTTTAAAGAAAATGCGGAAATTTTCCGAGAAGAAAATTGAACGAAATTCAAGAAATCAAAGAGCAGGTTTCGCGTCAACGAAAGCAAGGAGGCGTCGGCGGCTGCGTTAGAAAAATGTTGCGATTTTGTTTGTTTTCAAAAAGCCGCGTCAAGCGAAAATATTTTTAAAAAAGCAAAAAGATAATTACATAAAACGGAGAAACGAAGAAACAAAGGACGGAAAAATGCGTAATATAAGAAAGAAAGGGGAATAAAAAATGAACGGAGCGAGGAAAATTTTGAAAGTTTTAAGCGTCGAGCCCTAGGCATAACGCGCAAGATTGTTATATTTTAAAGAGCGCGTCGCGTCGATTTTTTTCCGAGCGCGGAAGAGCGGCGGCGACGATAAAATAAAGCGACGAAGAGCCGCAAGTCGAAAGGAACTCGACCGCAGTCGGAAAGGCGAACGATGGAAAACATCTTCATTTTGCACCTCGCGATAATTTTGGGCGCCGGTTTGGTCGCCGGGTGGATTTGCAAACGCTTGAACGCGTCGCCGCTGATTGGGTATTTGGTCGTCGGCGCGCTGATCGGTCCGGGCGGGTTCGACTTGACCGGCTCGAAGGAGATGGAAAAAGCGTTGACCGAGGCGGTCGAACAGGCGGCGGAACTCGACCCGGATTTCGCCGAAAAGCGTCGCTTAAACGTCGACGCGACGCCGACTTCCGACGAAGCGCAAACGGAAGAGCAAGCGCCGGTCGCGACGGAAAATCCGGAAACGTCGATGACCGAGGAGGAACTCGCGGAAGAAATCGCCGAGCGCGAACAACACGTCGTCGAGATCCAAGAGGAAATCCGCAAGGACGAATTTGCGTTCGACGCGACGACGGAATTTGGCGTCCTCTTGCTCTTATTCGCGATCGGTATTGAGTTTACGTTTGACAAACTGGCGGCGACGGCGCGTTATATGTTCGTCGGCGGTTCGTTGCAAATGGGCTTGACGATTCTTATTTCGATCGCCGCCAATATGTTGTTCGGAATGAGTTTAACGAGCGCGTTCGTCTTGGGCTGCGTCGTCGCGCTCAGCTCGACGGCGCTCGTGTACCGCAGCGTTCAGGACGTCGGGCAAGCGGACACCAAGCGCGCGCAGGCGACGGTCGGACTCTTGATTTTTCAAGACTTAGCGTTGGTTCCGCTCCTCTTGATTCTCCCGAAAATTTTGGGCGCCGGAGCGGACGAAGGGAGCGGTTGGTTCGCTAATTCTTGGGTCGATATGGCGGCGAAGTCGGCGGCGTTTTGCGCGGTCGTCGTCTTGGCGAAGTGGGCGAACGCGAAGTTGGTCGTGCCGCGTTTGGCGGCGTTGCGTTCGAACGAGCTGGTGATTTTGTTCGCCGTATTCGCTTTGCTGGGAATGTGTTGCGTCGCGGAGGCGCTGGGCTTGACTCCGGCGCTCGGCGCGTTGGCGGCGGGCGTCGCGCTCGGCGAAAACCGCTTGACGCGGCAGATCGACGCTCTTGTAACGCCGTTCCGCGAAGCGTTTTCCGCGATCTTCTTCATTTCGCTCGGAATGATGACCGATTTTTCGTATGTGTGGCTTCACCCGGCGCTCTGCGCGAGCGCGCTTGTCGGGGCGGTCGCGCTGAAATGGGTCGCGGCGGCGTCGGCGCTCCGCGCTTGCGGGATGGATTTCCGCGGCGCGCTCGGTTTCGGCTTGAGCATTTCGCAGGTCGGGGAACTCGCGTTTATGATCCTGACGCTGGCGTACGCGCAAGGGGCGTTGTCCGACGTCGCGTATCAAACGACGCTCTTCGTGTCGGTCGCGTCGCTGGCGTTGACGCCGAATATGGTAAAGTTTGGGTTGACAAAACTTGGAATGCAACCGGAAGCGCCGGAAATCGGGCGCGCGGACGCCGACCTCGACCCGGAATTGGCCGCGGCGATCAACTCGAAGGGCGGACACGCGGTCGTGATCGGCGTCGGACATATCGGCGGGAGCTTGGCCGAAGAACTGACGGCGCTCGGGAAGTCGGTTTGCTTGGTCGATATGAACCCGGTGAACCTGCAACCCTTTGCGCAACGCGGAATTGCGACCGTTCAAGGCGACGGTTCCGACCCGGAAATTTTGCGCGAAGCCGGGGCCGGGCGCGCCGAAATTATCGCCGTAACGACGCCGCGAGACGAAGTCGCGCTGAACGTGGTGAAAGCGTGTCAACAGGCGAACCCGACGTCGGTTATTTTGGCGCGAGCGCGGTATCGTCTCAACGTGCAACCGATGAAGCGCGCGGGCGCCGAGTTCGTTTTCTGCGAAGAAAACAAGATTTGCGTCGCGTTGCTTAACTTGGTGAAAGAACACAGCTTAGGCGGCTCTAGAAACGCGGCGTCGTTAACCGGCGTCGCCGAAGAAAATTGACGCGAAATCGGCGTCGACGCGGTTTAGCGAGTCGACGCCGGACGGCGAAGACGCGCCGTCGACGGCGAAAGGAAGCGTCGCAACCTGAAAAGTTGCCGGACTTTGCGCCGATAAAGCCGCCGCGCGTAAAATGAAGGAGAAACCGAGCGCGTTAAAGCGTCGAACGCGGCGTCGGCGCCCGGTCGAGAGGGAAATTAAAGACGAGTCGCATTGGAAGTTTTGAGTCGTAACGTGAGTAATGAAACGCAGTTGCCGCTGGAATCGCCCCGATTGACGGACGCGCCGCTCGTTCGCGCCGCCGTCGAACGCTCCGGTTTGGCCGGAAACGAACTGAATTTCGCAAACGTTTTTCTTTTGCAAGAGAAACACCGAACGACGGTCGCGTTCCGAGACGGTTTTTTCTTTCGACATTACGACGGTCAACGTCTTGCCGGATATGGGTTTCCGGTCGGCGACGGCGACGTCGAAAAAGCGTTGCGAGCGATTTTTGACGACGCAGAGTCGCGAGGTCGGGCGCCGAAAATCGCGTTGGCGACGCGAACGCAAGCGGCGACGTTGCGGCGGCTTTTTCCCGGGAAGTTCCGTTTTTCTTGCGACCGCGGCGACGCCGATTACCTCTATTCGACAGAGCGTTTGGCTGGATTGATCGGACGACGAATGCATCGTAAACGCAACGCGATCAAACGTTTCGAAAGAGAGCGTCCGGGCGTTCGCGTCGCGCCGTTGACCGTCGAAAATTTGGACGCGGCGGCTTTTGTCGCGGAACGTTGGCGCGCGAACCGCCCGGACGCCGACTCGCCGGAACTGACGGCGGAAAAGCGAGCGTTGGAAACGGCGTTTCGATTTTTCGACGAGCTTAACTTGTTTGGCCGAATCGTTTTAGACGGCGACGAACCGTTGGGGTTCGCGCTTTTGTCGGCGACTTCGGGCTTGGTTTGCAACGAACATTTTGAAAAAGCGACGCCGGACGGGGCCGCGTCGTATCCGCTCCTTTGTCGCGCGGCGTCGCAACTTGCGCTCGAACGGGGCGCGCGTTGGCTCAACCGCGAGGAAGACCTTAATTCGCAAGGGTTGCGAGCGGCGAAGTCGGCTTGGTTTCCGGAGCTTTTACCGGCGAAATTCAACGCCGTCGAACGCGTTTTCGGCGACGTCGAGCCGGACGATCTCGACGTTTGGGACGCGGCGTCGACGGAAAACGGGGACGAAGCGGCGCGTTGGCAAGCGTTGGAAACCGACGCCGCGCAAGGAACGAGCGTCGACGATAAACTAAACGAAATAACGGTTTAATGTTTTGGAGAAACGGGGAAAACGAATATGTTGAAAAAAGTCTTCGGGCCGAGCGACTGCGCGAAGTGCCGTTTGTGTTGCAATTTTCAGCGCGAAAGCGTTTGGGAAACGCCCTTTTTGACGGACGAACAGGCGGCGCGGTTCGAGGCGAACGGCGTCGAAATCGTTCGACGGGAGCGCGGCGGCGCGTCGTTCGCGTTGCGCTTTGCCGACGGTTGCGACGAACCGGCGAACTGTCCGTTCCTCGACCCGGCGCGCGGCTGTTCGCTTTCCGACGACTTAAAACCTTTCGAATGCAAGGTTTGGCCGCTTCGGACGATGGAAAAAGACGGGCGGCTTGTTATCGGGCGGTATCGGAATTGCCCGGCGCTCGCCGGTGAAAAGGGCGCCGCGCTCGACCGGTTGGCGACGGAAGAGCTTTTGCCGACGCTACTTGCGTTCGTCGCGGAAAATCCGGAGTCGATTCGACCGTTTTCGCCCCTTTACGACGTTTGTTGGGAAGGCGACTTGTCGGCGTCTTTTAACGCGGCGACTAATAAAAACGACGGAAGTCGTTGAAAACGTTAGAGTTCGATTTCTCCGGAATAACCGGGGTAACTGAATCGGCAACGGTCGGTAACGCGCCAAACGCCGGGCTCCTCTTCGCGCAATTCGACTTCCGAAAAGTCGACGACGACCGTAAATTTCGCCGAGTCAAACCCGACGACGCGCCCGCCGACCGAGCCGCGAAAACGAACGAGCGCGCGCGGCGGCGACGTGTAACGGTTGATTTCGACGATTTCCAGGTCGCGAACCTTCGCCCATTCGATTTCCGCTAAAGCCATATGAGCTCGCGCTTTAAGGCGAGTTTTTAACGCGGTCGGCGAAACGAAATTCAACGTTGCGTCGACGTCGTCTTGCCCGACCGCTTCGCCGAGCGCGAGAATCGTTCGACGGACGGCTTTTCGGTCGGTTTCGACGCAAAAAACGCAAAACGCGCCCAAAAGCGCCGTCGCAAGCGTCGCGGTTAAACCGAGAAACAACAGCGATTTGCGATTCGTCGCTTTGCCGAGAACGAACGAAAAGATCGCCGCGAACGCGACGCAAACGCTCCAAAAGAAAACGCTTTCGGTTAACAACGCGAGCATAGGGCGGCTCCTTCAAACGACTTAAAAAAACAAGAAACGACGCGTTCGCAAACGCCGAGGAAACGTTGGAAAGCGGCGAAAACAAGAAAAACTCCCGTCTCCGCCGCGACGTTCGAAAAAAGATCGAAAAATCGCGGCGAAGCGGAAAAAGAAACGGCAAGATTCGACGTCGCGCCGCGACGGTCAAACGCCGGACGCGACGCGGGCTAAAGTCGGCGGACGCCGACGGTTAGCGTCGGACTCAGACTTGCGGGTGAACCCAAGGCGCGCGGTATTCGCGGGCGAGCATCGCGTTCGCTTCGTCGTCGTTCTTGACTTTCCCGGCTTCTTCGTCCCATTCTAGCGAGCGGCCGAGTTTCATCGAGATATTGCCCAAGACGCAGCAGATCGTCGAGATGGCGCCTTCTTCAATGTCGCTGCGCGGACGGCCGCGGTCGGCGATACGGTCGAGCAAGTCTTTCATATGGGAGCGAATCGCCGGCGCGCACGGACGTTCGAGGTCGCGTTCGTGTTCTTCTTCCGGGAAGCGACCGTATTCGTAGTCGACGTCGCCGCTGATCGTTTCGTTCGAACGGTAACGTTTGAAGTCGTAACCGTAAATACTCGCTTTGAGGAGGCCGTGTTCGCCGTAGAAGTACGCGCCCCACGGGTGGCGTTGGTCGGTCAGTTCGGCCCAACTGCGGTGGTTCCAAACGACTTCGAGGTCGCCGTAGTCGAAGACGACCGTTTGCGTGTCGGCGATGTTCGGCGTGCCGCCTTTTTTGAGGTAAATGCCGCCGGTGGAGTAGACGCGCTTCGGATAGCGGAGGTTCAGGAACCAGCGCGTCATATCGAACATATGGACGCCCATATCGCCGAGGGTGCCGTTCCCGAACTCCCAGAAGTTGCGCCAAGAGCGGCGACGCATCATCGGGTAATACGGGAGTTTCGGCGCCGGGCCGGTCCACATATCGAAGTCGAACCCGGCCGGCGGGGTTTCCGGTTCTTGCTTCCAGACGCCGGGGCCGCCGTAATAGCTGTAAATGTCGACTTGGCCGACTTTGCCGAGCTTGCCGGAGTCGACGATCTCTTTTTTCGCGGTCATCAAGTGCGGCGTGCTGCGGCGTTGGAGCCCGACTTGAACGACGGCCTTGTTTTTGCGCGCGGCGGAGAGCATCGCTTGGCATTCGACGACGTCGACGCCGATCGGCTTTTGGACGTAAACGTCGGCGCCGCTTTCGACCGCTTCGATCATTTGGAGCGCGTGCCAGTGATCCGGCGTGCCGATGACGACGATATCGAGGTCTTTTTCCGCCAACATCTTGCGATAGTCGGTATACTTGCGCGGAACTTTTTTCGAAACTTGGCGCGACGCGACGATTTCGCCGGCTTCGTCGAGCGTTTCTTGGTCGACGTCGCAGAGAGAGACGACGTCGACCGGCGCGACTTGGATTAAGCGCAGGAGGTCGACCTTGCCGTACCAACCGGTTCCGATAAGGCCGACGCGGAGGTTTTTATCTGCGGTTTCTTCGGAGAAACCCTTGTAACCGGTTCCGCTTGCGAGGGTCGCGACGCCGAGGCCGCCGACTTTCATAAAATCGCGTCGTTTCATTTGCGTTCTTTCCTTAAAACAAACGAAGGAACTCCTAACCGCGACCGTCGTCGAACGGGGCTCGACTCGCCGACGCTTCGGAGCGAAATGGGAAGTGGAAAAGCGCCGCCCGCGACCGTCGCCGCGTCGACTTTTTCTTTATTTTACCTTATCGGCGCCGTCGACGCAAACGTTTTGCGCTTTTTTGAAGCGATTTTCGCGAAAAAAATTCGCTTTTTTCTCCGAAACGACGGAAAAGCCGGAAATTGACCGCTCGACGCGTCGCAAAAACGGGAAAACGACGCGATAATCGTTCGGCGACGTCGGCGGTTGGGCTCCGTTTCGGGAGACGCTTTCGCTTTCGACGTTACTCCGTTTTCGGCGTTGGTTCGGCTTCTTTGACGGGGCGCGTTTTGCGGTCGCGGGCGACGCCGGCGGTCTTCGTTTGGTACTTTTGGCGAGCGTTCCAAGCGCCGCTTTTGAAGTCCCAAGTCGATTCGAGTTGCTCGCGCGTTAGCTCCGCGTCTCCCTCAAATTGGGCGTCGGTAACGATCGCGTCGGTAAAGTCGACGCCGTCGAGCGGGCAATAAAAACGGCAGCCGGACAAATTCTTTTTCGAAAAATCCCAACCGGCGAGCGAGCAATGGACGCCGAACGTAATTCCGCGAAGATCGCCCGTTTTATAGCTCCGCGTCGAATAAAATTGCTTCGCGGTTAAAAAGCGCGCGTTCGGGCCCTTGGGATTTTGCCAAAAGGTCGTTCCCCGGACGTCGGCGTCGGTAAAATCGGCCCCGGCGAAGGAAACGGAGTCGAAGCGCGAACCGACTAAAAGGCAATCGGAAAAGTCCCAACCGCTTACGTCGTTCGGGAACGAAACGCCGCAAAGCAAGCCGGAGCGGCAACTTGCCGTCGAAGCGAATTGCGCTTCGATCATATCGCGCGGAAGCTCCGCCGGTCGAGACGCGGGCGCCGGATTGCGTAAAAGCGGCGCGACGTCGTCGAACGGAACGCCTAGATCGGCGCCGGTAAAGTCGGCGTCGGCGCCCGAGACGAACCGACCAAAGGAAACGCGGCTTAGGTCTTTGCCGGAAAAGTTCCAACCGCTTAAAGCGAAAGGCTTTTCGGGCGGAAGAACGCCGGAAATCGGGTCGCCGAAGCGCAAGGCGACGTCGTGTAAAGCGTTGTTTTGGAAACTTCGCGTCGAGGCGAATTGTTCGAACGTTATCGGCGCGCAAAAGACGACGTTGTTTAGCGTCGCGCCGGAAAAATCGCAGGTTTCCAAGCCGACGACCGACGCGTTAAAGCGAACGCGCTCCAACCGCCAATCGCGAAAGGAAACGCCGGTCAAATCGACGCCGTCGAAAACGACGTCGGTTAAGCGTTGCAAACGTTGGTTTTCCGTTTTTCGCAAGAGTTCCCAAGCAAAGGGAACGCCGAATATATCGCCGAACGACATATCGTCGTATCCGAGCGAAGACGCGGAGGAAACGAGAACGTTTTCGAGCGTCGAAGCGTCGGAGCGAATCGCCGCCGCGATCGCGTTGAGCTTGTCGTTTCCGACTTTAGCGCGAATTTTCTCGACCGCTTCCTTCCAACGGAAATAAAACGCGTCGGGGCGAGTCGGTTGAAAATAAAGGTAAAAATCGACGTCGGAAGCGTCGGCGGACGAGGAGGCGGGAAACGTCGACGTCGCGTCGTTTTCGAGCGCGAACGTCGAAGCGCAAACGCAAGGAACGGCGGCGCTTGCGACGAAGACAAACGTCGCGACGGCGGCGAGGAAAAAGCGTTGAAGCAGCATTGCGTAAACTCCTAACGAACGTAAATTGGCGGGGAACGACAACGGAGGAAAACGACGGGACGTCGCCGCGAAAACTCTCGGCGACGGTTCGGAACGCGGGCGCCGCTATTCGGCTTCCGGCGTCGTTTCCGGTTCGGATTCGATTTCCGTTTCCGGCGCGGTTTCGGGCGCCGCTTCCGCTTCCGGCGACTCGGCTTCTTCCGTTTTTTCCGCGTTCGCGTCGTTTACGAAGTCGGCGAAGAGCGCGGGATCGGCTCCGGCTTCGAGGAACGCGGCGACGACGTCGACGTATTCGGCGCGGAGGTCTTTGCGATATTCAACGCGTCCTTGGAGTTCTCGCTCAAACGACTTCCAGTCGGCGCCGGCTTTAATAAGCGCTCGAATCGCCCAAGCGTTCGGCCTATAGATCGCCCGGTAGAGCGCTTCGTTTAACGCGTCGACGCTAAAATCTTGTTCGAGAATCGCGGAGTATATTTCTTCGTCGACCTCCCAAAGGGCGAGGCGCGGGAGATTATCGCTCCAGTCGGCGCCGTCGTCCGCTCGCGATAGATCCGAATAATAATAAAAGGACGGATCGAAACCGGCGGCGAGGACGCGACGGACTAACGCGACGTCGCCCGATCTCAGGATAAGATGCGGCGTCGCCGTCGAACGGGGAGAAAATTTGCGCCAACCCCTGAGGTCGTTTCGGGGGCTGAGCCGGTCGGTCGTTTCGACGTTCGGGTCGGCGCCCGCGTCGAGGAGGCGGTTCGCGATCGCCGCCGACGGGGTTTCGTCGAGGCAAAGCCAAAGAAGGGGCGTCGCGCCCGATTTCCCGACGGCCTTCGCGTCGGCGCCGTCGGCGAGCGCTCGTTCGACTTTCGCTAAGTCGCGTTCTTCGATCGCTTTACAGAGCGCGACGACTTTCGGGTCGGCGAACTCTTCTTGGGCGTTCCACTTGGCGACGCGCCAAGGATTTTCCGCCCAAGCGCGTTTATTCGCTTCGGCTTTCTCGACGAACGCGTCGTAAACCGGGCCGCTTTTGTTGTAAAACTGGTCGCCGATTTCCTCGCCGACTTGCATTCGGAGCGCTTCTTCGAAGGAAACGCCGTCTTTATACGCTCGGCAAGCGATTCCGCCCAACCGAACGCCGACCGGCGCCGCCGCCAAAAGAAGGACGAGAATAACGAGCGCCGCGATCTTTTTCTTAGTTAGCGTCATTGCTTAACTCCTTGTTTAGTCGTTGCTTGCGAGAATCGAACGCCGAGCGGCGACGGAAACAAGACGTCGCGCCGTTATCCGACGTCGTTTAGTTTAACCGACGGACGACGCGGCGTCAAGTTTTTTTGCGTCGCCGCGTCGATTTTTTTGCGAAATTTTTCGCCGAGAGAGGAAAAAGCCGTCAAAGCGGAGAAACGACGGCGTCGGCGCAGATTTAATCGACGTTAAATCAACGGTTTGCGGAAAACGGCGGCGAAACCGTTCGAAACGTGTCCGTTCATCGTCGGGAAGACGCGACGCTCAAACGCCGCCGTTTCGAACGACTGAAACAACGTTTCGACGCGCTCTTCCGAATGGTGGCGAAGCGTCGCGCCGTCCGGAAGGGCGAACGCGCCGAACGCGGAACGACCGTTTGTCGCCGATTGGTAACGTTCGTAACGGTCGCGGTTGCGTTCGTCGTCGTTGAGAAGAAAATCGTTGACGTAAAGAACGCCGCCCGGTCGAAGAACGCGCCGCGCTTCGGCGACGAGCGTTGTCTGTTCCGCGTCGTCGACAACGCAAGTTAAGACGGCGAAAAGGATCGCCGCGTCGAAACTTGCGTCCGGAAATTCGAGCGTCGACGGCGGCGAAACGCGCAGGTCGAGCGTCGGAAAGAGGCGTTTTCCCCGTTCGATTAACTTGTCGGAAAGGTCGACGCCGCAAAGGTTTCGGTATCCGGCTTCCGACAGTTCCGCCAACGTCCGCCCGTATCCGCAGCCGAAATCGAGAATCGCCGCGTCGAGCGGAACGAAGCGGGCGAAAAACGCCGCGTCGAACGGCGTCGTGAAGGTTTTCGTTTCGGCGACCGAGTTCCAATACTCGCGCGGTTCCATCGGCGGCTCCTCGACGTTAAGTTGGGTAAAATTACGGTAAATTGGCGGAAATTTGCGGGAAAAACGGCGTCGCGCTAGGGGAAACCGGGCGGCGCGGGCCGGCTTGGAAGATAATATAAAAGTTTCGGCGTTCGCGTCAAGCGCTCGACGCGGTTGCGAGGGCGGAAAGAACGGTTTTTTGCGCTTTTTTTGCGTCGAACGCTTGATTTTCCGACGCTTGTTTTTTATAATCGAAGAATCGACGGCGCGATTTCGACGATCAACGTTGAGAAGCGCGGTAACGAGACGTAAATTAAGGAGTTAAGCGATGAAAAAAAGGTTGGGCGCGACGCGCCGTTGTCGGCGTTGGGCGTTCGCGGCGTTGTTGAGCGTCGCGAGCTGTTGTTTCTCGACGGTTCGCGGCGACGACGGCGGGAACGCAAGCGGCGCGAACGATTTTACGTTCCGCGCCGTTTGGTTCGACGAAGGAAATTTGCGCGCGTATCGTACTTACGGGCCGGAGCCTATTCTCGGGAACAACGGGCAATATCCGAACCGCGCCGTGTACAAGATAACGTTCCCCAAAGACGGCGTTTATAAACTTTCGGCGCTCTTCGCCGCGCAAGAAAGCCGTCCGGTAACGTTTTACCTCGACGGCGAAACGCTGGCGACGAACGCGCTCGCCGAGACGACCGGAAGTTGGAACTCCGAGACCGCCGCTTGGCGCGACGTCGCCGAGTTCGAAGCGAAGGCGGGGGAACATGTTCTGTCGTTTTCGCGGGAAACTTGCATTTCGCATATCGTCGCGTTCCGTTTGTCGCCGCGATTCGACGGGCCGGTCGATTGGCCGACGCCCCGCGCCGCGGTCGATTTTAAGTACGGCGCCAACGCGAATTTTGAGACGCGAGACCCGGCGGTCGACCGCGCTCGCAAGGGCGAGTCGGGCGAAACGTTCGAAGATCACTTCGGGCTCGAAACCGCCGCCGCGCTCGTTCCGGAAGACGAATCGAGCGTCGAAGTTCTTCCGCAAAAAGCGCTTAAACCCGACTGGAACAACGAGTTAACGTATTCGCCGGAAATGTTCGCGGCCCAAGACGAAACGAGCGTCGCGGCGGCTCCGCTGGCGGTTCGAATCGCGTCGAAAAAAGCGGCTCGCTCGTCGGAAGTCGCGGCGCCAGCGGACTTTACGGTCGAATTTAAAGTCGACGTTAAACGGCGTCGCCTTTTGCTCGAAAAGAGCCGGAAACTCTTGGCGACGCTGACGGAGCGGTTCGGCG
>JAGBDD010000006.1 GCA_017937685.1 Thermoguttaceae bacterium
AAAATTCGACGAGTTAAAAGAAGCGATCGGCGAACTCAAAGCGAAAGACGAAGAAGAGTTGAGCCCGGCGGTTCGGGTTAAGCTCGGCGTTTGCGAGTTCTTGGTCGGAAATTACGCCGATTCGTTGGCCTCCCTGAAAAAGGGGGACGGCGGCGCGCTCGCGCAATTCTATTTTGCGAAACTTCGCGCCGTCAATAAGGAATACGACGAAGCGATCGCCGCGTACAACACCGCTCAATCGGCGGGGTATAACGTCGACGTTTGCGCGCTCGGTCGAGCGGAAGTTTACCGCGAAATGGGGCGGCTTTCGCAAAGTTTGCAAGAACTCGACTGCCTTTCCGGCGCCATCGAGCAAACGGCGGAATACCTGTATCAACGCGGCGCGACCGTCGGCGCCATCGGCGGAAACCCGCAAGAATCGATCGCGTTGTACGAACGCGCGCTCGCCGTCGACCGCAACCACCCGGGCGCGCTTTTCGGATTGGCGCTCGAAAACGAACGTCGCGGGAACGACGAAGAAGCGCTTGAATTGTACAAGCGCGCCGTCGCGCATTTTCCGACGAACGTCGGCACGCTCGTTAATCTCGGGATTTTGTACGAAGACCTCGAGATGTACGACCAAGCGATCATTTGCTTCCAACGCGTCCTCGACTCCTTCCCGACGAACGCCAAAGCCGCGCTCTTCTTGAAGGACGTCAAAGCGTCGAACGATATGCGTTTCGACGAAGACGAACAACGCAAACGCGACCGGATGGGCGTCGTTCTCAGCTTGCCGATCACCGACTTCGAACTTTCCGTCCGCAGCCGCAACTGCCTGGAAGATATGAAGATTCGAACGCTCGGCGACCTTTGCAAACACACCGAGCAAGACCTGCTCGGCAGCAAAAACTTCGGCGAAACTTCCTTGGCCGAAATTAAGGAAATTTTGCAACAAAAAGGCCTCAAGCTCGGGATGCACTCGACAGAGCGTCAACCGACCGAAACGGTCGAAACGCAACAACTTTCGCCGGAAGAACAAAGCGTCTTGGCGCGCGACGTCGCCGATTTGAAACTCTCGGTGCGCGCTCGCAAGTGTATGCATCGTTTGAATATCCAAACGATCGGCGAATTGGTCAAGCGTTCGGCGGACGAACTCCTCGAATGCAAGAACTTCGGCGTTACGAGCTTGAAGGAAATTCGCGAAAAACTGGTCAACTTCAACGTCAAGCTCCGCGGCGATTGATCGAGCGCGACGGGCGATTTTCGAACGTCGACGCGAGTCGGCGTTCGGAAAAAAGGCGAGTCGAGTTATTGAAGCGACCGTGCGGCGGCGCGTCGGCGAGAGACGACGATTCCGGCGAACGGTCGTTTTTTCTTGGCGGAGCGAAAAGGCGCGGCAAACGTCGCGTCGCGTCGAAAAAACGGCGAACGGCGTTTCAGGCGAAACGGAAAAAACGGCGTTTCGAGCGGGTAGGCAAAAAAACGCCGCTCCGATGAAAACCGGAGCGAGCGTCGCGCCGAAAAAACAACGGCGCAACGGCGGTTCGTTGGAAAAGCGGCGAACGACGTTTCGAGCGAAAGCGCGAGGAAACGTCGGTTTTACGTTGAAAATTAGAGCGAGCGTCGCGCCGAAAAAGCGTTGCGAAATAGGGAAAGTTAGCGTTGTTTAAATATAAATTGCTGAAAAAGGACGCGAAAACGGCGGCGCGTCGCGGCGAGTTTACGACTCCGCGGGGCGTCGTGCAACTGCCGACGTTTATGCCGGTCGGAACGCGCGGATCGGTAAAGGGCGTCGAAATCGGTCTCCTTGAAGAAACCGGTTCGCAAATCGTTCTCGGGAACACTTATCACCTGATGTTGCGACCGGGCGAGGAAATCGTTCGCGAACTCGGCGGGCTACATAAGTTTTGCGGCTGGAAGAAGCCGATGCTGACCGACAGCGGCGGTTTTCAACTCTTTTCGTTGGCGAAACTTACAAAAATTACGGAAGAGGGCGCCGTTTTCCGTTCGCACATCGACGGGCGCAAGATCGCGCTGAATCCGGAACGCTCGGTCGCGATTCAAGAGGCGTTGGGCGCCGATATCGCGATGGTTTTCGACCACGTGATCGCGCTTCCGAATACGCGGCGGGCCGTCGAGGACGCGATGGAGCGGACGATTCGCTGGGCGGCGCGGTCGCAAAAAGCGCATACCCGCGACGATCAAGCGCAGTTCGGAATCGTGCAGGGCGGACTCGAGTTCGACTTGCGCCGGCGTTGCGCCGAAGCGTTGGCCGAGCTGGATTTTCCGGGATACGCGATCGGCGGGCTGAGCGTCGGCGAAGAACCGTCGGCGATGTACGAGTGCCTCGACGCGACGACGCCGCATATGCCGGAGAACAAACCGCGCTACCTGATGGGCGTCGGGCGGCCGGAGGATTTGCTCGAAGGCGTTCTGCGCGGCGTCGATATGTTCGACTGCGTGATGCCGTCGCGCAACGGGCGCAACGCGATGGCGTTCACCGATTACGGCCCGATGCGATTGCGGAACGCGCGGTACGAACGCGACGACCGTCCGCTCGAAGAGGATTGCCCCTGTCCGGCGTGTCGGCGGAGCCGCGCTTACATTCGGCACCTTTTCGTTACCGGAGAAATGCTCGGGCCGGTGTTGCTGACGATTCACAACATTACTTATTATCAGCGTTTAATGGAGCGGGCGCGTCGAGCGATCGAGCAAGACGCCTACCTCGAATTTTACCGCGAGCGGTTCGCCGGTTGGGCGGCGGGCGTTCCGGATTGACGGCGAAACGTTCCCGGAAGAAGGACGCGCCGAACGTCGGAAACGGTTGAATTGTGTTAAATTAGGCGGGATGGGAAAACGGGGCGCCGCGTCGCGCAAAGCGGCGAACGTCGCGTTTTTTCGCAAACGAATATCGAGCGAACGGAGACGCGATGAAATCGTCAAACGGCGCGAAGCCTAAATCGTTGGCGTTCAATTTGACGCCGCTGATCGACGTTACCTTTTTGCTGATCGTTTTTTTCGTTATGTCGAGTCAAATGATCAGCGAGGAGACGGCGATGGAAATGACGCTTCCGCGCGAAGCGTCCGGCGAGACGGCGGAGAAAGACGAAACCGGTAAAATTATCGTCAACGTTCCGAACGCCGACGCGATTTTTATCGGAGCGAAGCGCGTTTCGCTTCCGGAGTTGCGCGAGCGGCTCGTTCGCGAGAAAAGTCGGGCGACCGGGCCGGTTTCGGCGCGGATTCGGACGAACCGCGACGTTCCTTACGGCGCGATCGAACCGATTCTCGTCGTTTGCGCGCAAGCGGGCGTTTACGACGTGTCGTTCGCCGTCGTCGGCGAATAATTGGAAAAGCCGAACGAAAGTAAAAAGCGCAGGAAACGAAAAACGCCGAGCGGTCGAACGTTCGGCGTTTTTCTTTTTAAGCGGGACGGCGCCGACAAGAAACGCGTCGTCGAGTCGGGAAAGTCGAGCGTTAGCGAACGAACGTCGAACTCGAACTCTCTTCTATCCGAGCGGCGCGCCAAGCGACCGACGTGAGGGCCGCTTCCATTTGGCGTTCGAGGAGCGAAGCCGGTTGGTTGCGCGTTAGACGTTGGAGTAAAACGCCGCGAGAAGTGGCGAATTGAATCGTCGGCGATACGTTGACGCCGAATTCTTCGCAAAGTTTCTCGCCGTTTTCGTCGTCGACGTCGATTTCGACGCAAACGAACTTACGCGACAAACGGGCGATTTCTTCGTTGGAAAACGCGTCGTCGAGCATCGCGCGGCTATGCGGGCAATTTTGCGCCATAAAGAAGAGGAGAAGCGGCTTATTTTCGAGCGCCGCGCGCCGCGTCGCTTCGTCGAAGTCGGTCGAAAATTCGACCGTTTCGCGTTCGACGTCCAAATCGTTCGCGACGTTCGCGACAAGCGCGTCGGAGGAAAAACGAGGTTCGCGCCAATGAGACGCGGCGACGACGCCCGCGACGGCGGCAAGCGTCGCGACCCAAGTCGCGGTCGTTTTTATCAACTTATTCGGCATTGTAATCGCTTTTTTCAATCCGTTGAAACGTCGTTCGGCGCTTCGAAAAGGCAAGCGCGCGAAAGACCGAAAGCGGCGTCGTTCCGTCGACGTCGACTCTCCCCTATTATGCGAAACGAAGCGAACGGTTACGGAATTTTTGGAGAAAATTTTATTAAAAACTTTTCTTTTCCAACCGTCGTCGAGCGACTTTCGCGTCGAGTCCGCTATCGTATTATCGTTCGTTCGGGGCGTTCGACTTGAGCGGTTTCGCGAGACTTTTTCCAACGCCGGACGGAAAAGACTCCCGGTTGACGAGACGGGTAAAAAGGGTAAAATTGTTAGGATAGAGAGCGGAGGCGCGAAATTGTCGCCCAACCGACGGGCGCGTCTAATTTTTGACGTCGTCTCCGCCGATATTAAAAGTATTGCGTCCGAAAGTTGCCATGGAGTAGCCCTCGTAGGGACTAAACGCGCGCTATATTTGTTGGTTGAATCGCTTTTCGCGGTTCAAATTTTGTAAAAATAAAGAACGCTTTCGCGGTTTCGTTCCGCGTCGAACGGGGGAAGAATCGCCCTCGCGGCGACAAGATTTTTGGAGCGGATTTTAAAAAACGTCGCGGTTGAGCGTTTCATAAAATAGCAAAACAACAGCGAGCGTAAAATGAAAATTGCCGTCGCCGGCACCGGCTACGTCGGCCTCTCTATGGCCGTTTTGTTGGCGCAACATAACGAAGTTGTCGCCGTCGATTTGATTCCCGAAAAAGTCGAAGCGTTGAACGCGAAAAAGTCGCCGATCGTCGACGCGGAAATCGAGGATTACCTTGCGAATAAAAAGTTGAATCTCGTCGCGACGACCGACGGCGATTCCGCGTACAAAGACGCCGAGTTCGTGATTGTCTCGACGCCGACCAATTACGACCCGAGCCGCAACTACTTCGACGTTAGCTCCGTCGAGTCGGTGATCGAACAGGTCGTCGAGGTCAACCCGGACGCGGTGATTATCGTTAAGTCGACCGTTCCGGTTGGCTTTACCGAAAAAGCGCGTCGCGATTTTAAGTGCGACAACATTCTTTTCAGCCCGGAATTCTTGCGCGAGGGCCGAGCGCTTTACGACAATCTTTACCCGAGCCGCATCGTCGTCGGCGCGCCGGTCGGGAACCGTCGCCTCGAAAAAGCCGCGCGAACCTTCGCTTCGCTTTTGCAAGAGGGCGCGATTAAGGAGAATATCGAAGTTCGCTTTATGAACCCGACCGAAGCGGAGGCGGTGAAGCTCTTCGCGAACACTTACCTCGCGCTCCGCGTTTCGTTCTTTAACGAACTCGACACTTACGCCGCCGTCCGCGGGCTCGATTCGAAGTCGATCATCGACGGCGTCGGGCTCGATCCCCGCGTCGGAACGCACTACAACAACCCGTCGTTCGGGTACGGCGGCTACTGCCTTCCGAAGGATACGAAGCAACTCTTAGCGAATTACAACGACGTGCCGCAGAATATCATCTCCGCCATCGTCGCCGCCAACGGAACGCGCAAGGACTTCATCGCCGATCAGATTATCGCGAAAAATCCGAAAACGGTCGGCGTCTACCGCCTCACGATGAAAGCCGGGAGCGACAACTTCCGGCAAAGCTCGATTCAAGGCGTGATGAAGCGCGTCAAGGCAAAAGGGATCGAAGTCGTTATTTACGAACCGACGATGAAGGAAGATCGCTTTTTTAACAGCCGAGTGATTCGCGATCTCGAAGAATTTAAACGCGTTTCCGACGTAATCGTCGCCAACCGCTACAACGACGATATCGCCGACGTCCTCGACAAAGTTTACACGCGCGACCTTTACTTCCGCGACTAAAACGAAACGACGAAACGACGGAAGGAAAGAATAATGAACGCGTTAGAAAAATTTGAAAAGACGTATAGAAAATCCCCGGAGAGCGTCGCTTTCACGCCGTACCGCGTCTGCCCGCTCGGCGCGCACTCCGATCATCAACTCGGCAAGATCACCGGTTTCGCTATCGACAAGGGCGTCCGGATGGCTTACGCCGAAAAACATAACGGCGTCGTCGAGATTCAGTCGTTGCAATTCGACAAACGCGCGCAGTGGCACGTCCATTCGACGCCCGACCATAAGCAAAACGACTGGGCCGACCACCTCCGCGGCGCGACGGTCGCGCTCAATTCGCGGCGTCCGTTGAACGTCGGGCTTTGCGGCGTTATCGAAGGGGAACTCCCGATCGGCGGACTTTCGTCGTCGGCGGCGGTGATCATTACGTTCTTGACCGCGCTCTGCAAGGTCAACGGAATCAAACTGTCGCCGAGCGAACTCATTACGATCGCGCAAGAGGCGGAGAACAAGTACGTCGGCGTCGCGTGCGGCAAGCTCGACCAAAGCTGCGAAGTTTACTGCCGCAAGGACAAGCTCCTCTATATGGACTTGCGCGACGAAAGTTACGAGCTGATAACGGTTAGTCCGAAAGCGAAACCGTTCAAAATCGCCGTTTTCTTCAGCGGTTTGGAGCGGAGCTTGGCCGGGTCGGCGTTCAATATGCGCGTCGACGAATGCCGAAGCGCCGCTTACGCGCTCAAGGCTTACGCCGGGCTCGAGTACGGCAAGTTTGACGAAACGAACCTCCGCGACGTGCCGCTCGAGGTCTTTCGCCAGTTTGGAGATCGGTTGCCGGAGAATTGGCGGCTCCGCGCGGAACACTGGTTTACCGAGTTCGAGCGCGTCGAAAAGGGCGCCGAAGCGTGGCGGAACGGCGACGTCGAAAAGTTCGGCGAACTTTCCTTCGCGAGCGGACGCAGCAGCATCGAAAACTGGCAAACCGGGTCGCCGGAGTTGGTGAAGCTGTACGAGATTATGACGCGAACCGACGGCGTGTACGGCGGGCGTTTTTCCGGCGCGGGCTTTAAAGGATGTTGTATGGCGCTGGTCGACCCGGCCCTGACCGAAGAAATCGAAGCGAAGGTAACGCGCGAATATTTGGCGGCCTTCCCGCATTTGGAAGGAAAATATTCCGCGTATTTCTGCGAAACCGCCGACGGAGCGTCGCTCGACTGAGCGCGTCGCGTCGGAGAAAACGCGAACGGAAACGCGCAAGAAACGAAAACGGCGTCGAGCGGAAAACTCGGCGCCGTTTCGTTTTAACGGGAATCGTCGGACGCCGAATTAACGGCTCCGCGATGGAAAAGCGGCAATCACGGTTGAATCTTTTCGACCGTTTTCGCGGCTTGTTGCAGGAAGTCTTTGAGGTCTTCGAGACCGTCGCCGAGGTTCGTGTTCAGGAAGACGTCGACCGCTTCGCAAGCCATCCAGTCGCCCCAAATCATCGCGCCGAGGCAAAGAACGTTCGCGTCGTTGATGGCGCGGCACATACGAGCGGCGAAAACCGATTCGACGACGGAGGCGCGAACGCCTTGGAAGCGGTTCGCGATAACGTTCATCCCCATCCCGGTGCCGCAGAGGAGAATCCCGCGTTCGCCTTCGCCGCGTTGGAGGGCTTCGCAAGCCTTGACGCAGCTGTCGTAGTACGCGATTTCGGTATTTTCTTCGGACGCGCCGAAGTCGATCACTTCGTGGCCCTTTTTCTTAAGGTGTTCGACAATCGCTTTGCGGAGCGGGAGAGCGAACGGGTCGGCGGCGAAAATAATTTTCATCGGGAGAGACTCCTAAATTTCGAGTAAAAGGCGAATGAAAGGCCTTTCGACGTCCCGCGAACGGTCGCCGAGGCGCGTTTTTCTTATTTTACCCGAAAAGTTCGGCGAGCGCAAGAGCGCGACCGGCGTTTCTTGGCGATTTTCGCGACGGTTTGGCGGAAACGAGCGAAATTGTCGCGACGTTCCGATTTTTTCGCTCGACGTTTCGCCGGGTTTCGTCCGGACGTAAAAAACGCCGCGTCGGTCGGGACGCGGCGTTTGGACGGTCGCTAACGCTTGCTCGACGGCGGGCGTTAGGCGCTTTTTCTCGTTTCTTGCGGCTCGGGCAAAATCGGCTCTTTCCCTTCGTTCGTTTCGCGAATAACGAAGCAACGCTCGCCGGACGCGCGGTCGGGAAGGGAGAACGTCGGGTCGGGCGTCGCGTTCTCCATAATCGCCGAAGTCGCGGGGGAGCGTCGCGCTAACGGGCGTTAGGCGCTTTTTCTCGTTTCTTGCGGCTCGGGCAAAATCGGCTCTTTCCCTTCGATCATTTCGCGTGTAACGAAGTAACGTTCGCCGGACGCG
>JAGBDD010000007.1 GCA_017937685.1 Thermoguttaceae bacterium
GCGGTTTGAGCGACTTGCGGCGTTTGGAACGCTGGAGCGTTTTGCGTCGTCGGGGCGGTTTGAGCGACTTGCGGCGTTTGGAACGCTGGAGCGTTTTGCGTCGTCGGGGCGGTTTGGGCGACTTGCGGCGTTTGGAACGTCGGAGCGTTTTGCGTCGTCGGGGCGGCTTGAGCGGTCGCGACCGTTTGAGCCGCGGCGACCGTTTGCGAGGCGGCGAGGGCGTTTTGCGGAACGGCGTCGACGCGAGCGCGGGCGACTATTCGGATTTGCGTTGGCGGCGCTTCGAAGGTCGCGGGCGAACCGACGGGAACGTTGGAAGCGGACGAATCGGCGACGTTGGAAACGTTCGCGTCGGTTTCGACGGCGTTCGCGGACGGCGCGTTTTGCGGGACGGTCGGGGAGGTCGCGGCGCCCAAATCGATCGCTCTCGCCTTTAGGTCGGTCGGCTGTTGGAACGCTTTTTCGGCGATTTTGCTCGAGTCGTTCAGGATCGGAGTTCCGACGTCGACGATAAGCGCGTCGTTCGTTCTCGGGCATTCGATCTCGATCTTTTGCGGCAAAACGACGCCGGGCGAATCAAGGTAAACGGAACGACGACAGCGAATGGAAACGACGACTTCTCCGCTTGGCGCCTGGACGTCTTGGCGCAAAATCGCGGCGGTTTTCGGCTCGAAATAAATTCGTTTGAGGTAAACGCCGTCCCGACGCGTCTTTTTAAGCGTTACCAAAAGGGAGCCGTCCTCTTGCGGCGTCGGGCCGTCGACGAGTTCGTCTTCTTTCAGTTCGACGACGCCGAACGCTTCCGGGAACCAAGTCGGGTCGAGGGGCAAAGCGCGCGCGGCGGCGGAATTTTGGTATTGGTCGAGGCGGCAAAAATAAAGTTCGTCCGGGTTTTGGAAATCGCTCCAAAACCAAAAACGCTCTTCGTTGCAACCGACGTCGACGACGCGACCCATCGTCGGCGCGGAACCGACGACGCGAAGGTTGCCGGGGCGCTCGAACGCGATTTGGCATTTAGCCCAACCGGGCGTCGACGCGACGCCGATCGACGCGTCGGAGGAGAAAATCGTTTCAATCTTCGCGCCGTTGGCGTTGACGACGGTTTGCAACTCCTCGAAAGTAGGCGTTTCGCCGACGACCTCCGGGAGTTTCGGTTTCGGGGAAAAAACGCATCCGGCGAGACCGAGAAGGGACGCGAAAAACGACGACATTAATAATAAGGACAAATTGCGCGAAAACGAGGCGCGTCGCGAGCGTTTCGCGATTCGTTTTTCGGCGAAAACCGAAAGCGAACGGCGGAGGCGCGAAAGGGAAAAAACAGCGAGTCGGGGCGTCGGCATAGCGAAGCGTCTTCCGGTGAAATGCGGGATGAAGCGGCGTAATTGGCGCGATCGTTAAAATAGGAACGAGCGATTTTTATTTTATCGAACGCGCGGCGTCGTCGCAAGAGGAATTTGGGGATTTAAAGGCAATTTTTCCGATTTTTGTCGTTGCGACGGTTAAAAGGACGCGTCGTCTTCGAGCGTCGGGGCTTTGAAGGGAAGGGACGGCGGCGGGGCGGCGGTTTCGAGTTGAGCGTCGGGTTCGCGAACAAGGGCGAGGAGACGCGCCTCGACGTCGGCGATTTCGGTCGGGCTCATTTCGACGACCGGAACGACGTAAGAGGTTTCGCGTCGCGGCGAAAAAAAGACGATCGACGGCGCGGAGCCGGGACGCGTTTCGATTCCGGCGTCAAATTCTTCGCGTTCGAAACGCAGAACGCGTCGCCGCGTTAATAAAAGGGCGAGGACGTAACGGAGCGCCGCTTCGTCCGGGCGGTCGGCGAGCGATTCGAAAAAATCGGTTAACGCGTCGTTGGGGGCGAGTTTTTCTTTTTTTTCGGCGCTCGAAGGGAGTCGCGACGACCACCAAGCGAGCGCGTTTTCCGGGCGTCGCGTCGCGGCGAACGCTTCGGCGCAAAGGTCGCGGCGTTGGATTTCTCCGTTTTCTTCCAAGAGAACGGAGAAAATTTTTTCGCCCGGCTCGAACGGTCGACCGGTCGCGGCGCAAAATCGGGAAAGTTTGGGTGCGTTTTCGGGGGGGAAGGCGGAAATTTGCACGGCGCGCTCCAAAAAGCGGCAAAGGGCGGCGATTAACGTGTCGGAAACGCGCGTTTCCGCAAAACGAAGTCGATTTTAGCGATTATAACGGTTTGGCGCAAGAGGCGTCGCGCGATTTTGAGGGAAATGGGGGAATGAAGAGAATAGCGCGGATATTGCGGCGAGTTTCGGCGTTTGGATGGAATTTTTTAGGAAAAATAAAAAAAGAGGGGTTGCGTTTTCGGAAAAGACGATTAAAATGAAAGCGTCGATTGGAGGAGAAGTTAGCTTCCCGACCTTTTGCGCCGGATTGGCGGAATTGGCAGACGCGATGGATTCAAAATCCATTGCCCGCAAGGGCGTCCCGGTTCGACTCCGGGATCCGGTATTAAACCCCGGCGAGATTTCGGTTTCGTCGGGGTTTTATCTTTTCTTGCGCTATTTTCGCGTTTGTCGGAGCTGCGGCGTTAAGATTAAAATTGGTTGACGCGGGGCCGGGCGTAAGACGAGTCGGGGGCGGCGAACGAAGGAGAGAGGGGGGAAGGAAGAAAAAAGAAAATTTTGCGAAAAGTCCCCTTGCGTTTTAAAAAATATGTGGTATTATAAAGGCGTTGTCGATGAGACGACGATTGCCCTTTGCCGGATTGGCGGAATTGGCAGACGCGATGGATTCAAAATCCATTGCCCGCAAGGGCGTCCCGGTTCGACTCCGGGATCCGGTACTAAACCCCGACGAGACTTTCGTTTCGTCGGGGTTTTTTTTGTTGGTTTTCCGGCGTCTTTGCGAAGAGCGCGAAGCGACGTTGGCAAGCGGCGCGTTCGGGACGGCGTTGATTTTAGCGGTTGAAACGATTGCAACGTGTTTGCGACGTCTGCGTTTTGGTCGCGCGGCGAAAAAAAAGGGCGGAACGGCAAGAAATAGCCTTCTTTCCTTAACGCGGGGGTGTTATTTTCGCAAAAATCGATTATAATATGCAGTGGGCGGTTCGACGACGCGTTGGACGGAGGTGAAATCCGAGCGCGTCGAACGACGTCGAACGATAACAAGCCGAAATTTGCGAATTTTGTAAAAAAGAGACCGAAAATGAAAACGCGCGCCGAAGAATTTGCCGGTTTGACCGTCGCGATGATTACTCCTTTTAAAAACGGCGAGGTTGATTTCGACGCGTTGCAAGAGCAAGTCGAATTTCAAATCGCGGCGGGAACGACGGCGATCGCGCCGACTGGAACGACCGGCGAAAGTCCGACGTTGACGCACCAAGAACAGCGCGACGTGATCGCCGCGACGGTTAAATTCGCCGCCGGACGAATCAAAGTGATGGCCGGGACGGGCTCGAACTGCACCGCCGAAGCGTTGGAGTTGACGCGTTTCGCCGAGGACGCCGGCGCCGACGCCGCGCTCGTCGTCGGGCCGTATTACAACAAGCCGATGCAAGAGGGGATGTACTTGCATTTCAAAGCGGTCGCCGAGTCGGTCGGGCTTCCGATTTGTATTTACAACATTCCGGGGCGCACCGGGAAGGCGATCGATACCGAAACAATTATTCGTTTGGCGGAAATTAAGAACGTCGCGATGGTGAAAGAGGCGACCGGTTCGATGGACTCCGCGTCGAAGATCGCCGCCGCGACCGATTTGACGATTCTTTCCGGCGACGACAGCTTGACTTTGCCCTTTATGTCGGTCGGGGCGCGCGGCGTCGTTTCTGTCGTCGGCAACTTTGCGCCGAAGGACGTTTCCGCTCTTTGCGCCGCCGTCGACGCCGGAAATCTCGAAGAAGCGCGACGTTGGCATCAAAAATTGTTCCCGTTGTGCCGCGATATGCTGTCGTTGGCGACGAATCCGATTCCGGTGAAGGCCGCGATGAAGATGCTCGGGCGCGACTCCGGCGAAATGCGCCTCC
>JAGBDD010000059.1 GCA_017937685.1 Thermoguttaceae bacterium
AAGTCGAGATAACGAACGCCCTCGGCGTCCCAAATGTACGGCCCTTCGCCGCGAACGAGCGCGACCGGGTAACGGGTGTAGTTCGGGATGACGTATTCGTCGAAGAGCGAAATAATTTCTTGCGAGCTTCTGGACATTGCGATTTAAACTTCCTAAATAACCTATTTTAACGCAAAAACTCCGTCCGAGCGCGATTTTTCGTCGCGGGAAGGGCGGTTAAAACGGGGCGCGCCCGGCGTTCGAGCGTCAAACTCGAACGGGAAGCGGACGCGTTGCGAACGGCGTCGGCGAATAAGGAAAGCGAGCGACCGTCGAGGCCGGAAAACGCTCCGGCGGTCGCTCGAACATTCAAACGAAGGTTTCTAATTTGCCTAAAACGCCGCGCTTGCCAAAAACGAGCCGGCGAGCGGTTAGTCTTGGACGATTTCCGTCCCGACGCCTTGGCTGGTGAAGATTTCCAGCAGGAGCGCGTGGCGGATGCGACCGTTGATAATATGGATTTTTTTGACGCCGCGTTCGAGCGTTTTTAGGCAGGATTGGATTTTCGGGATCATCCCGCCGACGATGGCGCCGGACGCGAGGAGTTCTTTCGCGGCTTCGGCGGTCAGCGAGTTGATCATCGAGGCCGGGTCGTTCGGGTCGGTGCGGACGCCGTTGACTTCGCTGACGAAAACGAGTTTGTCGGCGCCGAGTTGTTTGGCGACTTCGGTCGCGGCGACGTCGGCGTTGACGTTCAAACCGTTGCGCCCGCCGTCGTCGAGGATCGTGTACGACGGGATGACCGGAATGACGCCGCGGTCGCAGTATTCGCGAATTTTGTCGACGTCGACGCGGGTAACTTCGCCGACCCAACCGAGGTCGATTTCGGCGCCGTCGGCGTCGAATTGCGCCGTTTTGCGACCGTAAAGGACGTTCGTGTCGAAGCAGTCGGAGAGCGCGACGGCGGAACCGCTGTAAAATTTGATCGAATCGACGAGACTTTTCGAAATTTTGTGCGCCAATTCTTCGCGAACGACGGCGAGCGTCGCGTCGTCGGTGTAACGTCGCCCTTGGACGAAGCGCGGTTCGATTCCGGCGTCTTTCATCGCTTGACTGATCGCGGCGCCGCCTCCGTGAACGACGACCGGTTTGATTCCGACCGACTCCATAAACACGAGGTCGGTGAAGAGGTGCATCATCGCGATTTCGTCTTCCATCAGGCTGCCGCCGAGTTTGACGACGACGGTGGCGCCGCGGTGTTCGCGGATCCATTTCATCGCTTCGATAAGGACGTCGGCTTTGCGGCTGACCTCTTCGATCGAGTTGAAAGAAACGGCGTTGGGGCTCGTTTGATCGGACATAGCGCGGACTCCTGCGCAAGGGCGAGAGGCGGGAACGAGACGCTTTAAGCGACTCGCGAAAACGGGAGGAAGACGACGAACGTCAAAACGGGAACGACGGCTCGGCAACGTCGCCGCCGGGCGGGAAACGTCGCGCGATTAAAACGAATAAAAGGTTTTGCCAACCGCGCGCCGACGTAATGACGTCGAATGCGCGTCGATTCGCAAAACCTGTTTCGCTAAGGAAATAGCGTTCGGGCGATTTTCGACGTCGGAATGCGGAACGTCGCGTCGCGGCGTCGCCGGTTTGGCGAAACAACTCAACCGAACCGCGAACGAAGCGGCGACGCGGATAAAACCGCGCGGTCGACTTTTCGAGCGAAGCTCCGGCGTCGAAAATCAAAGAGACGAAACTCAGTCGCCGACATACGGCATCAACGCCATAAAGCGCGCGCGTTTGACGGCGGCGGCGACGGCGTGTTGGCTGACGGCGGAGCAACCGGTCTTACGACGGCTGATGATTTTGCCTTGACGGCTCGTCAGCTTTTTGAGGAGTTCGACGTCTTTGTAGTCGACGAACATCGGGCGCGGACGTTCGCCGTTGACGCTCAACGGATCGCGTTTCTTGCTGCGGATCTTCGCCTTGGAACGTTTGCGATTGATACGATTCTTTTTGAATGCAGGAGGTTTCGACATATTTTTTACCAACCGTGTGTGTTTTCTTTCGCCGAGCGCCGGAGCCGAAAACGGGGCGACGCTTGGGCGTTTGCTCGAAATACCGTTTAATATCCCAATATACATAAAGAGTCGCGCGTCGCAAGGGGGGAGACGAAAATTTTTTTCATCTTTTTTTCCTTTTTGGCCCGAATGATTCCTAAAAAGCGCCTCGGACGACGCGGCGCGTTAAAATAGGTAAAAAAACGACGACCCTTTAAGGTTCGCCGTTTTATGTTTTTTGCGCGATTTACGTTTTTTGCCTAGTTTTCCTTGCGAGACGTTTCTTCGCCGCTCTTTTCCCAATTTCGGCGCGAAACCGCTAAGCGTTCGGCGTCTTGACGAAGTTTTTCTTTTTCGAGTTCGGCGACGATTCGCCCGGCGATCAACTCGAGCGTTTCGAGTTCGCGCGTTTCAATTTCTCGTTTTTGGTTTGAAAAAAACCAAACGGTGCCGAGAATCGTCGTTTCGGAGGCGACCGGAACGCAAAGCGAGCAGTCGAAGTCTTCCGGAGCCTTCCACGCTTCGGCCAAATACGCTTCGTTGAGGACGACGGCGCTTCCGAGGAGCGCTTCGACGTCGGCGCGGGCGCCTCGCAGGGGACGCGGCGGGTCGAGAAAGCGGTCGGTCGGGAGTCCCCAAAGGGCGCGGATTTTGAGTCGGGTCGTTTCGTCGTCGAGGAGGTAGAGCGCGGCGGCGTCGAAGCCTCCGAGGGCTTTCGCTCCGGTTTTGAGAACGTCGCGGAGGCGCGAGGCGAGCCCGGCGCTTTCGTCGGGCGACTCGGCGTTCGGCGTCGCGACGACGGCCAATTCGGCTTCGCGAGCGACGAGTTCGGCGCGCCAACGGTAATTTTCGCCGAGCGTCGTCGCCAAGGTTTCGGCTAACGCGACGGCGGTCGTTTGCGGAACAAGCGGTTCGACGTCGGGCGCCGAGCGGAGAACGAGCGCGCCGAAAATTTTAACGTTCGGGTCGCCGACCGGAATCCGGACGACTTTTTCGGAAGTTTCCGTCGCGTTTTCGAACCTTTGGCCGTCGACGTCGTCTTCGGACGACCCGGCGCGGAAGAACCGGAGATCGTAACCGGCGACTTGCTTGAAGACGCGCAGGGTTTCCGGGAGGCTTCCGACGAACGGGACGTCGTTAGGGTCGCACCATTTCTTTTTGACGGGAAAATCGCGAAAAGATCGGTCGCTAAAATTTTCGGGATTCATAAACAAAGTCCGTTGCTGTTCCGCAAATTGACGCCGAGCGTCCGCGTTTCGGTTCGGATCGCCGTCGAGCGATTCGGACAAAAGGGAAACGCCGTTAAAACATCGGGGCGAGAGCGCGTCGCGACGCGTCGTTTTCGGCTCGCCTATATAATGCCTATATAATATTAATGGCAAAAACGCGAAAACGGAGGCGCGAATCGTTGCGACGCGGAGAACGCGCGCCGCGTCGACGGGGCCGATCGCCGTCGAAACGAAGCGGTTTCGTCGGAGCGCGAGAAAGCGAGGGCGGGGAAAACGCGCCCGCGCGGGGAGCGTTTTCGAAATCGGCTTTCCAACGTTCGACGAAGTTTAGACCGCGCGCGGCGGCGCGCCAGCTCCGTTTCTTTTTTTCACTTTGCTAAAATCGTCCGAATGGGAAAAAAATAAAATCAAAAGCGTTTTCGACAAGGTTTTTCCGGTCGCTCCGGTTGCAACGCTCGACGCGTTTTTTTGGGGAGAAAAAAGCGAGTTCGCCCGCTCCGTCGCTAAAGTTGGCGCGACGAGCTTCGAAGACGAGACGCGAAAAGAGGGGTTGGAGCGAAAAAGCGGATTAGGAGGGGGCGACGGCGTCGGGCGAGGAGGTCGGCGTTCGAACGCGAGGGGGAGCGCGGTTGTTTAAACGATAGAATCGGCTCAATCGCCCGAATTGCGAAAAATTTTTCAAAAAAAAGGCGGGGGGGCGTTCCAAATTGCGCCTCTTCGGATTATCATTATAATATAGACGAACCGCCGCGTCGCCGTCGACAAAAAACGACGACGAAAGCGGCGCGCTTTGGGGGCCGTTGATCGCCGTCGGCGGCGAGCGCGTTCGAAACGGCGTCGGGCGTTTTCGTTGTCGAAGAACGTCGAACGGATTGAATAGAAGGATTTCGAATGAAACGACATTTCGCGATTGGCTTGATTTTTTGTCTTATGAGCGTTTGCGTCGCCGCGAACGCGACGGCGGCCGGGATCGCCAAATCCCGCCTTGTCGCGGAGAGGGACGCTCAGGCGGCCGGGCTGACTCGCGCTTGGTTCGCGCAAGCGACGCTCGATAGAGACCGCGAGGAAGTTACGAGCGCGACGCTTCAAGACGGCGTCGTCTTTATTACGACCAACGGCGGCGTTCTGCAGGCGATCGACGCGGAAAGCGGAACGACTCTTTGGACCGTCAACGTCGGACGCGAATATTTGACCGCGCCGGCGATCAACAGCAAGATCGTCGCCGTTCTTTGCGGAACGCGCTTGGTCGTTTACGACCGTTTTAGCGGCAAATTCCTCGACGAAACGGAAGTTTACGGGCAACCGTCGGCGGCTCCGGTCGCGACCGAGCGCGAAATTTACGTTCCGGTATTCTCGCAACGACTTTACGCTTACGCCGCGAAACGGCGCGAAGCGGCGCGTCCCGAAGCGCAAAAGACGCTCGAAGCGATGATGGAAGCGACCAAAGACGCGAAAATGGCCGAAGAAATCAAAGCGGAACTCGAAGCGGATTACGCGGCGAACGGGTCGAAGCAATATTTGCTCGCGCCCCTCGGCGAAACGCGTCCGTATCAATGCCCGACGCTTGGCGTCGCGACGGCCGCGCCGATTCTGGGAACGCAATCTTACGGCGTCGATCGCGTGATTTGGACGACCGACCAAGGTTGGTTGATGATCGGCGAACTGCAACGCGACGCGGTGAACAATCCGCTACAGCTCCTGTATAAATTGCAAGCGACGCCGCAAGTCGCCTACGTGAACGAATCGCGTCTCGGGAATCGCTTCTTGGCGCCGCGAGACGACGTTTCGAGCGTTCCGTTCTACGTGCCGCAAGACCTCAGCGCGCAAAATATGGCTTTGGAAGCCCCGCGTCGCAAGGGCGGGTTGGCGATCGTCGGAACCGATTCCGGCAACGTTTTCGCGATCAACGACGCCAACGGCAAAGTGCGTTGGACGTACTTGACGCAAAGCCCGGTGAGCGAGCGCGTCTCGGCGTTTAAAGACTTCGCCGCGACGCAAGAAGTCGCTTACGACGTTTACGTTCCGGTCGAATCCGGCGATTTCTTTGCGCTCGATATGAAAACCGGGCTCGAAAATTGGCGCGCTTCCGGCGTTAAGCGCTTGATTTCCGCGTCCGCGACGCGTCTTTACGTCTTAGATCAACTCGACCGCTTGGCGGCGTTGGATCGCTCGAACGGCGCTCGTTTGAAGACGTTGACTCTTGCGCCGACGAAGTTCCAAATCTTCAACCAAGAAACGGATCGCGTCTACCTGGTTTCCGCCGACGGATTGGTTCAATGCTTGCGTGAAACGCAGCAAGTCGAGCCGTTGCGTCATCGCGACGAAACCTGCGCCGACGTCGCCGCGCGTTTGGCGCGAGCGGTCGAAACCGGTTCTGAAGACGCTCCGACTCCCGCCGCGTCGAACGCCGCCGAAACCGTTCCGAGCGTCGACGCCGACGCGCCCGCGGACGAAGAAGTCGCGGAAGAAGACGATCCGTTCGCCGACGATAGCGAAGCGACCGATGAAACCGCGGAAGAAGACGATCCGTTCGCCGACGATAGCGAAACGACCGATGAAACCGCGACCGACGCCGCGGAAGAAGACGACCCGTTCGCCGACGATAGCGAAGCGACCGACGAAGAAGACCCGTTTGGCGGCGACGACGAAATTTTCTGATTCGCTTCGATTTCGGAAAAGAAAACGCAAAAACGCGTCGACGATTCAACGTCGGCGCGTTTTTTTATCGACGAAGGACAAGGCGCGTCGAACGGACGTTGAGTTCGGAACCGGCGCGCCGAAAACGCTCCGCGTCGGCGAGACGTCTTTAGTTAAAGTGGTGAAAATCGTTAAGCGGGGCTAAAACGGCGACGTCGCGGTTGCCGTCGAGACGAGCAAAGCGGGCGTTCGAGAGCCGGCGGCGGTCGCGAAACCGCCGCGAACGCGTCGAACAAGGCGAGAAAAACGGCGCTCGAGCCCTTAGCTTCGCGAACGCGCCAAGGAACGTTCCATTCGCTCGATCGCGTCGGCGACGTCGAACGCGGCGGAACCGTTTTCGATCGAACCGTTCGTTTGGAGAAGACGGTCGACTTTTTTTTGCGCCGAAAGCACCGCGCTGTGGCGGCGTCCGCCAAAATAGGCGCCGATTTCGGCCAAAGCGGAACGCGTGTGTTTGCGCGCCAACCACATCGCGAGGGCGCGAGGATCGGCGCAACGTTTTGAACGCGATTTCGATTTGAGTTCTTCGTCGTCGAGCCCGAACGTCTCTTGGACGACGCGTTCGACGTCTTCCAGTTTGACGGCGCGAACGTTCGACGCGATCAAGTCGGCGAGCGCTTCTTGAGCGAACGGAACGTCGATCGGGGCGCCGGTCGTCAAGTGAGCGACGTAAAGCCGGTTCAGCGCGCCGGAGAGTTGGCGGGCGTGCGTCGTAAAGCGCGAAACGACGAAACGGCAAACCTCGTCGGAGAGCGCGATTCGGCGTTCGAGAGCCATTTGACGCAAAATTTGCGACAACATTTCTCGCTCCGGCGGCCCAATTTGGCAAACGAAACCGCCTTGAATACGCGTCGTTAGTTCGCCGCTCAATTTGGTCAATTCGGCGAGCGGGCGATTCGCGGAAAAAACGAGCTGAACGTTTCGTTGGCGCAACATATCGACGACGCTAAGGAGTTCGACTTGCGTCGTCGTTTTGCCTTCGAGGAAATGAACGTCGTCGAGCGCGAGGAGGGAAATGTTGCGGAAACGGTCGCGGAAGGAGCCGACGCCGCCGTGCAAACTTTGAATAAACGCGGTGGTAAACTGTTCCGCCGTCATATATAGCGCGGGCTTGCGGTTGGGATGGCGGCCGTAGCGTTCGCAGATTCCTTCCAACAGGTGCGTTTTGCCGACGCTGGTCGGGCCGCCGATGAAAATCGGGTTCATCGCGCCCGGTTGAAGAATCGCGACGTCGGCGATTTTGCGCGCTAATTGATTGGAAAAGCCTTCGACGAACGAGTCGAGCGACGCCAAGCGAGCGGACGCCGAACCCGTCGCGACGCGCGCTTGCGGTTTCGGCGCTTTAACGATGTTGAAACCGTTGGCGTCGCGCAAAACTTCGTCGTCGCGGGAGGCGGCGTCCGCGTTCGGGAAAGTCGGCGTTTTCGAGACGCGTCCGCGACTTTGCGGAACTCGCGACGGCGCGACGGCGACGTCGGTTCCGGTCGCCCAAACGGCGCGTTCCGACTCGGAAAGATTCCAAGCGTCCGGCGTCGACGCTTGCGGCGTCGGCGCGGACGGGCCCGACGGCGCAAGCGGATTTTTGCGCGGCCGACCGCGACCGCGTTTCGGCGTCGTCGGAAGATTCGACGACGCCGCGGCGGAAAGCGAGGAAGCCGGAACGGTCGCGGGAACGAGCGAACCTAGGAAGTTTTGCGAAGGCGCGCCGTTTAGGTAAGTCGCGAAATTTTGCGAAACCGGGACGCCGGGCGTCGTCGGTTCCGGACGAGGGGCCGACGCTTGAAAAACGCCGGCGTCGAACGCGAAATCGGCGTAAGCGTTCGGTTCGCGAGAACGTTCCAAGAAGGGCGCCGGGGCGATCGAGCGCTCTTCGGGCGGCGGAAGCGGATTTTTGCGCGGTCGCCCCCGTTTTTTCGCCGGTTGCGGCGCGACTTGCGAGAGCGACGGCGTTCCGTTCGGAACGGCGAAATCGGGCGCGACCGGAAGCGGCGAGGATTGAGCGGGAAAAACGGGCGCGGGACGCCGGGGCGCTTGACCGGGCGTCGGCGAGGCGGACGCGGGCGCTTCGTCGCAACAAATTTCAATCGGCAACTCGACTCCGGCGACGTCGACGCAGATTTTCTGCAACTCGTGTTGAAAAGACGAACGAATAAACGCGCAAAGAAATTCGTTTTCGACGCGAATAATCAAACCGGACGGCGACGCGGAAAAACGCGCTCCGGCGAACCAATAGGAAAAGCGGCGTTCCCCGATTCGATTGAGCAACGCTTGGCGAAAAATTTCGTCGACGTTCATTTCTCGTTCTGTTGACATTCGAGCGACCGAAAAAAGCCCTGCGTCGGGCGCGTTGGCGGCGTTCCGTCGACGACGGCGCGCAAAATTTAACGTTAATTTACTTTGTCGCGCGCCTAAAAGTCGACTCCGGCGCCCCAGTTTGACTCTTTTCAACGAAAACAAACGCGTTCCAACGTTGGAGAACGCGACGCGGCGACAAATAATTTAGCAAAATAAAAACGAGCGAAGACAAGTCGGCGGCGAAAAAGGAACGCCGCGCGCGAACGCCTATCTTTCTTATCGGCGTCGGCGCGAAAAAAAAGCCGAATTATTTGCCTTCGACAATTAAATTTTACAAAATCGCGTCCAAAAGTCAAACCGCGGTTTGGCCCGACGCGCTTTTTTACCGAGTTTTTTTGCAAGTATAATCGGTATTTTGGAAAAGGGAAAGCGCGATTTCGCTATTTTTACCGCCGATTTTCTCAAGTTTCGGCGTCGGTTTTCCGCGCCGACGGCGATAAAAAACGGTTTTCGACGGTTGAAACGATTGGGAAGAATAAACGCCCGGCCGTTTCGAACCGGTTTGAACGCGTTGAAAAAACGCGTTCAAACCGGTTAAAACGTTAAAATAGAGAAAACTGCGGAACGGGCGAAGGACGGCGAACGGTTAACGGGACGTCGTCGGGAGGGCTCGCGGAAGAATGTAATAACCGCGCGGCGTCGCGACCGAGTCCAACGCTTTTTCAAGCGGTTCGGCTCGCTTGGTCAACGCGGAGAGGCCGAGCGCGGACGCCCAGTCTTCGATTTCTTCGTAACGAACGATTTGCGCCGTTTCCAACGTAAGTCCCGCCGCTTCGAGCGCCGCGTCGATCGCGTCGTCGAGGAAACCGATTTCGTCGATCAGACGGAGGTCTTTCGCTTGGCGCGCGGTGTAAATTCGACCGTCGGCGACGCGGCGGAGTTCGGCGTCGCGTTCTTCGCCGGTCGAGGTTTCGAACGTTTCGCCGTTCTCGTTATTTTCTCCGTTTTTCCCGTCTTCTCCATTTTCGCCGCGATACCAAGGGCGACCGGCGCGAACGACGTCGAGGAATTGTTCGTAACTTTCGTCGACGAGGGCTTGCCAAACGGCGGTTTCCTCCGGCGTCGGTTTTTTCATAAAGTCGCCCATTCCCTTCATCGGGCCGCTGACGACCGGGGACGACGCGACGCCGACTTTTTCGCAAAGCTCCGACGCGTCGTACATCGAGACGATAACGCCGATCGAGCCGGTCAACGTCGAGCGTTCCGCGAAAATTTGGTCGGCCGCCGTCGCGATATAGTAACCGCCGCTCGCCGCGACGTCGCCCATACTGGCGATAATCGGAACGTCAAGTTCGGCTTTTAAGTCTTTTAAAAGCTGGTAATAATAGTCGCTGCCGGCGATCGTGCCGCCGGGCGAGTTGATTCGCAGAACGACGCCGCGGACGTTTTCGTCGTCGGCGATACAATCGAGCGCTTCGCGCAGGAAGCCGTATTCGTCCGTTTCGATAACGCCCTCGATCGGCAACACGACGATTTTAGCGGACGCCGTTTCGTCGCCGTAAATCGTTTCTTCGACAACCAACGCCGATTCCGAGGAATCGTTCAGCGCGCCCGCGAGACCGACGAGCGTCGCAAAAAAGAGGAAAAACGACAAAAAACAAAAGGTCGCGACGCCCGCGACGGAAACCGTTACGTCTTTGAAAAAGAGCGGCCAAAAACCGATGGGACGCGGCGGAACGCGAAACGGCGGTTGCGTCGGACGCGGCGCGGCGTTCGGCGTCGAATCGTTAAACGATGACGGCGAGTTGAAAATAGAGGCGTTCGACGCGACGGCGGACGTTTCGTTCGACGGCGTTTGGGCGTTTTGTTCGTTATTTTCGGACGTCATTAGATAATCCTCGCGGGAATGGGGGCGATTGGTAGCGCGCTTGGCTAAACCGGTCAAAGCGAGCGCGTTTATATTATACGCAATTTAGACAAAAAGGGGAAGACCCGCGCGCTTGTTAAGTTTTTTTATTTTTACGCGGTCGCGAACGGCTCGCGGCGATGAAAATTGGGGGGACGCGAGGGACGAAAAAGAAAAATTTTACGTCGCGCCTTTTCAAGGAAAACGCGACGTAAAACAAGACGAAGCGGATTCGGCGTTCGCTCGAACTCGTCGCGCCTCTTTTAAGGAAACGCGACGCAAAGCGAAAACGACGAAACTTGGGGAAGGTTAGCGTCGTCCGCGTCGGGCGTCGAGGCGATAGGAAACGGCTTGGCGAGCGCATTCGACCCCCTTCGCCGAACGAGCGAACGCGGCGCAATCTTCGCGAGCGAGCCCGAGCGCGGCGCCGGTTTCAAACGCGTCGATATCGGCGGCGAGATAGAGGAAACTCCAATCGTAAACTTCGGTTTGACGTTTGACGCGTTCCTTAACGTCGGCGTTCGTGAAACGTCGGCTGGAATTTTCTTCGCCGTCGGTCAAAATCGCGACGACGACGTCGCCCGGACGTTCCGATTCCGGCATAGCGGCAAATTCGGCGCCGAGTTCGTCGATCGCTTGGCAAACGGCGTCGTTGAGGGCCGTGCCGCCGCAGCAACGATAATTGCGCATTAAGTTGTTTTCGAACGTCGCGAGGTCGGCGGAACGAACGAGGCGCGTCGTTTCGTTGGCGAATTGATAAACGTCGAGAACGGTTTTGCCCGGTTTTTGGCTTTGTTCGGCGACAAAGGAGTCGAACGTGCCTTTGACGTCGTTTTCGACGACGCCCATCGAACCGGAAGCGTCCAAAACGACGCAAACGTGAAGGTAGTCTTTGCGCGGCCCTTCGTTGTCCGGCGACGGTGGAGTCGGGCGAGAGGGGCCGAAAAATTTGTTCAAATAGGCGGCAAGCGGATTTTTCATTTTGCTTTTCCTTTTTTATCGTCGGAGCGACGTCGATTGGAAACGTTTGTTGGCGCAAAAAAAATAAAAAGTTGCGAATTGGCCCTTGCGGAGGCCGATTGCGCGGACGGCGTTGAGAATAAACGTCGATTTCTAACAATAAAGAGGCGACTAAGACGCAATTTTAGGACAAAAGTAGAAAAATTTCTTGAAAAATGAGAAAAAAGACCGGAACCCGTCGCGTTCGTCGCCAAAAGCGCGGCGAACGCGACGGGCCGAAAAAAAGCGCAAGCGTTTTGACGGCGTTCGGCGTCGCGAACCGTCGACCGACGTTGAGTCGCGTTATTTTGCGGCGTTCGACGCGGAAGCGGAGGGCGGCGTCCAGCGGTAAAGGATGTTTTTACCGCGCCAATCTTCCTCGACGAGAATCAAATAGTCGCCGTTTTTGCGTTTGAGCGCGGCGACCGAATACGGCATATCCTGCCAACCGGCCTCTTCGCCGACGGCTCCGCCCGGAACGAACGCTCCGAGAACTTTGCCGGTCGCCGTTTCGAGCGCGTAAGTCCGTTGGCGCCCTTCGTCGGCTTTGACCATTCCGCAAAAAATATAGTCGCCGGCGACGTCGAGCCCTTCCGGAGAGAGCGGTTTGCCGTTTTCGCCGGTCGGATTGACCGGGAGCGGAACCGTCCAAGCGATTTTCGGCGAACCCGACGTCCAACCGTCGTATCGGCGGAGCGTTTTTCCGCAAACGCCCCAAGAGTCGATTTCGTCGGTTTTGAGATAACCGCTCAAATAGAGCGTATCGGTTTCCGCAACGTAAAAAATACGGCGAACGAGTTCGAAATCTTCCGGCCAAGGCCAAGCGTCCGGGTTTTCCGTATCGTAAATCGGCGCGTAAAGGTTCGGAACCTCCGCCGACTCGACCTTGCGCCAACCTTGGAAGCGATAGCGGCGAATCGAGCGCGTTTTGTGATGGTCGCCGTGCCAAACGTCGCCGTTTTCGTCCATTCGCCAAGCCCAAGTTTCGTCGTCGGAGCGGATTTTTCCGATCGGCCGCGCGATTTGACCGCCGTTTTCCTCGTCGAAGGAATAGAAGTTGAAGCCGCCGCCGTATTGGCCGATCGTGTAAAAGAGGCGGCGTCCTTCGAGCGTTTTGACGAACGCGCTCGCGCCGTAATGCGGGCGAGCGTCCTCTTCTTTAGAATAACGAAGCGCGTCGACGGTCGTCGCGACTTGCCGCCAATCGAGGTCGGCGTTTGTCGAGTCCGGGTCGATTTCGATAATCGCCGTTCGCGTGTAAATACGGGCGCCGTCGGCGGTTGCGTCGAATCCGAACGTGTCGACGAACGCGCAGTTCGCCAGTTCCCAACGGAGCGAACCGTCCGGAGCGAACGAGCGCAAAACGAGCGTTCCGACCGGCGCGCCGTTGAAACCGAGCGAAACGTAAAGGTTGCCTTGAGCGTCGGTTCCGGCGCCGCGCGGCGAGTAGAAACGCGTCGGGAACGTTTCGCCGTCGGCGAGTTTGCGTCCTTTAGCGTCGGTCGTTTTCGAGAAGAGGCCTCCTTGGGCGCCGAACGTTTTCGACAGTTTTGGCGCGTTCGGCTTCGAGACGTCGAAGAATTTGACCTGTTGGTCGGGCCCGTCGTCGCAAACGATCAGGAGCGCCGGATTTTTCGCGTCGAAGGCGAGGGACGTCGGGGCGGCGAGCGTCGGGAACGCGCCGACTTTCGTTTCCGTCAACGTTTTGCCGTCGGCGCCCAAGCGGAGAAGCCGGATTTGGGCGTCGACGAGAACCCAAACGCCGCCGCGACCGTCGAGAACGACGTCGCGAATCTCGGGCCCGCTTTTTTCGGCTTTTTTATCGTTGTTGTTTTGGGCGGTTTGGGAGTTTTGGGGCGTTTTCGGCGCGGCGCCGGGGAGCGTCCAAGTCGCGAAGGTTTGGAAGTCTTTCGTTCGCCGCAGTTCGAGCGACGTCGGATAGGCGACCGCCAAAACGCCCTTTTTCGCGTTCGCCCCGACCGGCTCTTCCGGAAGCTCCGCGTCGTCCGCCGCTTTCCAAGAGTCGAGGTCTTCCGCCGACCCGACGAAACGAATTAGCCGCTTGCCGGTATTCGCGATATAAATCTCGTCGCCGTCGAACGCGAGCGCGTTATTTCCGGTGTTCCAACCCCAAGCCGTGTCCGGAACGTCTTCCTGCTTCAAGAGAACGCGATTCACTTTGCCGTCGCGATGGAGTCCGGCGCAGCGTCCCGCTTCGTCCCAACCGCAACCGGCGAGAACGACGCCGTTTGGCGCGACTTCGATCTCGTCGGCGCCGTTTTGAACCCAATACCCGAAACCGTTCGGGCCGCCGTTTCCGGAAAAAGTGTTGCCGACCCAGCAAACGTCGTATTTTCCGGGCGGCGCGATCGATTTCGCGGCGGTTTCAGCGTCGCCGTCGGCTCCAAAACCGAGCGGCGCGAGGAGGGAAAACGTCGTTAAGGCGCTAAACAAAGTCGATTTTTTCATCGGCGTTTCCTTGCTTGCGTAACATAGAAAGAATGGAGGGAATGAAGAAAATGAAAAACTTGGGAAACCGGCGAAACGAGCGACGCGGCGTTCGCAACGTTTTCGGAACGCCGCGCCGCCCGATTCGCCGGTTCATCGACGAAGGCCGAACGCGTTGGCAAGCGGGTTATCGGCGCTTGGGAGCGCGCATCGAAGCGAGCCTGCTCGAGAAACAGACGCGAACGTCTTCCAAACCAGCTTCCGAACATTCGAACGCGACGCAGTCGTCGGCGGCGAGTCCGAGCGACGCGCCGGTTTCGGTCGCGTCGATGTTGGCGGCGAGGAAGACGAATTTCCAGCTGTAAACGTTGGTTTGACGGTCGATTCGCTCCTTAACGTCGGCTTTGGTAAAGCGGCGGCTGGCGTTTTCTTCGCCGTCGGTCAAAATCGCGACGAGAACTTGCTCCGGTCGCTCCGACTCCGGAAGCGCGGCGAACTCGGCGCCGATTTCGTCGATCGCTTGGCAAACGGCGTCGTTCAGCGCGGTGCAACCGGAACAGCGATAATTGCGCATCAGGTTGTTTTCAAAGGTCGAAAGGTCGGCGCCGCGAACGATGCGCGTCGTTTCGTCGGAGAATTGGTAAACGTCGAGAACCGTTCTGCCCGGTTGTTCGCTTTGTTCGGCGACGAACGAATTGAACGTGCCTTTGACGTCGTTTTCGACGGCGCCCATCGAGCCGGAAGCGTCCAAAACGACGCAAACGTGAATGTAATCTTGTTTCATTGCGAAATCCTCCTTAATCTCGGCGATTAGGATAAAATAGGAAGGTTAAAGACAAGGTTAACGACAAAGAAGAAAGGAAAGGGGAAAATTTCGGGCCGAACGCGACCCGTCGCCGACGCTTGCGAACAAACGTCGACGGCAAGAAGTCGAAAGAAAAGACGAAACGCGACGACGAACGGACGCGAACCCGTCCGCCGCCGCGACGTCTTAATTTAACAAGGAAAGAACGTTAAAAACCGAACGGCAAACGTCAAACGGTCGGGAGTTCGAAGCCTTTGCGTTGTTCGCGACCGAAGAAGGACGCGGCTTGGTCGTTGCCGACGATTTGTTCTTTCACCGGGTCCCATTCGACGACGGTGTTCAAACGGGCCGCGATACCGCAGAGGTGGCAGCAGTGCAACGCTTGGACGTGCGACCAAACGTCGGAAACCGGTTTGCCGCCTTCGCGAATGCAGCGAATGAAGTTTTGCTTGTGCCCTTCGAACGGTTTGCCGTTGTAGAGCGCGTCGAAGTCGGCTTGTTTGAACGTGTCCGGCTTGAGTTCTTCGATGACCTTGCCCTTGCAACGCCCGCGGCTGACGTGGAAACGACCCTTCGTCCCTTCGAAGAGGAGACCGTTGCCGTCTCGCGAGGAGCTGACGACGCGCATTTCGGTTCCGTTCGAGAGTTGAACGCCGATATCGAAATCGTGGCTCGTGTTGTAGCGGTTGTTGACCGTCGGGTACCCGTTTTTGAACGGAACCGGGTGTTTCGCGTTCGTGCCGTCGACCTTGAGCGGGCCGGTTCCGGCTTTGTCGAGGCCGAGCGCCCAGAACGCGCTGTCGATGTGGTGGGCGCCCCAGTCGGTGAATTTACCGCCGGAGTATTCGTACCACCAACGGAATTCGTAGTGGCAACGGGTGCGACCGAAGCGGTTGTCGTTGTTGTTTTTGCCGATGAAGTCGCCGTCGCCGAGGAATTCCGTGTACGGGGCTTGACCGAGGTACATATTCCAGTCGAAGTTGGCCGGCGGCGCCATTTGCGGAATATCTTTGTCGCCGGAGGTCGGGGAACCGTCGATGTGGCAGATCACCTTCTTGACGTCGCCGATCATGCCGGAACGAACGATGAGGGCGGCCAACGCGAATTGGTCGTGTTGCGAGCGTTGTTGCGTCCCGACTTGGAACGTTTTGCCGTATTTTTCGACCGCTTTGCGAATGAGGAGGTTTTCTTCGAGCGTCAGCGTGAGCGGTTTTTGGCAGAAAACGTGTTTGCCCGCTTGGAGGGCTTCGATCGCGATCTTGACGTGCCAGTGGTCCGGCGTAACGACCGTAACGACGTCAATATCGTCGCGTTCGAGCAATTTGCGGTAATCTTTATAGACGTCCGGCGTAATCGTTTGGCCTTTGTCGTCTTTTTTACCGATACCGGAGCGAATCGTGCGCCCGATCCCGTATTCTTCGTCGAGGTCGCAGATGGCGACGATGTCGCAAAGACCGTTGAAGCCGTGCGCGTCGCCGCGGCCCATCGAGCCGACGCCGATGCAGCCCATGCGGAGACGGTCGCTCGGGGCTTGCGCCCAAACCGGTTTGACCGTTTCGGTCCAAGGAATCGCGGTCGCGGCGGCGGCCAAAGCGGAGGATTTCAGAAAGTCGCGGCGATTGAGATTGCGCATCGTTTCGTTCCTTTTGACATTATTAATTAATTAGGGCGAAATTTCGACGGAAATAGTCGAAAAATATTCGACGCTCACAGTTCGGGCGTCGCGGCTAAAACCGTCTTCTATACTGTTATAATCGACGGTTAAGGCGGCGTCAATGAGTTTTTTGCAAATTTAAACAAAATTTGAGCGCGACTTCTGTTAAACTGCGTAAGATAGGTTAAAGGGCTAGGGCGGCGTTTGCGTTAAGAAAAGAAAAATCGATGGAAAAGGTTGAAAAATGAAGAAAAAGGAAAAATTTTGACGGGCTCCCCCTTGCCGAAGAGAGAAAGGGGGATATAATGAAAACCGACGTCCGAAGCGTTTAGTAACCATACAACCCTTTCCGAGGCAGAAAGCAAGCGACGAATGATGAGCGGAGTTTGCGGTTCCCCTCCGAGGTTTCGCGCGACGTCGTGAAAGCCGAGCGAAGAGGCGCGGAAGCGTTTTTCGTTCGATTTTGTTGAAGTTTTTCGTCGGCGAAAGCGACCGAGCGTCGGGGTGGGACCCGAGCGACTCGAGCGCGTCGCGGCGAAAAATCGACGTCGGAACGCAGGACGGTAAGTTTCCGTAAAAAAACGAGCCGCCGAAGCGTCGGAAGTAAAACGAATTTTAAAGTTCGAAACGCGTTTTAGCGTCAAAAGCGATTTTAAGTCGAAAAAACGCTTGAAAATCGCGTTTTTGTTTGAAAACGGCGAATTGGGGTTGGCGAGCTTGTATTTACGACGTCTTCCCGTTTAGGAAATTAAAGAGGAATAACAATGTCTCGAGTTTGTGAAATTTGCGGTAAAGGCAAAATCGTCGGTAATCACATCACCACCCGCGGTCGCGCGAAGCGTCTCAAGGGGGTTGGTACGAAAGTTACCGGGATCACCGCCCGCGACTTCAAACCGAACCTTCAAAACGTTCGCGTTTCGCTTCCGAACGGCGGCGTGAAAACGATGCGCGTTTGCACCCAATGCCTCCGTTGCGACGCCGTCGTCAAACGCGTCGCGCAAAAACCGTTCCGTATGGCCGCCGAAAAGTAGTTTTCGCGCCCGCGAACGTCGCGAATTTGACGTAAAAATCAACGTTGCGTTTTAAAAACAAAAAACGTTGAAGCGTCGATTTACGTTTGAAAAGAAAGTCGTCGAAAGGCGGCTTTCTTTTTTTTCTTGAGCGTTGCGGCAAAGGCGAGCGTTTTCGAAGAGCGCGTCGACGGCGGCGCAAACCGAGACTCGCCGATTTAAAAATTTGCAATGTTAAATTGAGAAGAATAAGCCGGATTGGCAAGCGCGTCGGGCGGACGCTTGAACCGTTGCGCGGAACTTGCGGCGTTGGCTTAGGGGGAGGTGGGCGGACTGGCGAAGGCGAAAAAGCTCGCGAAGATTTAAAATAGGGGGATTGGGGGACGGTGAAGACGTCTTTGGCCAAAAACTCTTGGCGTCGGTCGACTTAGGACGAAAAAAACTCCGCTCGAACGCCGTTTCCGGACGCCGAGCGGAAGGATTGCGCGTTTTTAACGCAAGTCGAACGTTAACATAGGCGGTTTGCGCTATTTAACGGCGACTCCGCGATACTCGAAGAGCCCGAACCAACGGCGGCTTTTGTCGCCGAGCGAGCGAACGGAGAGCGTCGCCGTTTTCGCGTCGGCGTTCTCCGCTTGGAGGAGCGCGTTCGGAACAGTCAGCTTAAAGACGCCGAAAAAGTCCGGGCCGGGCCGTTCGACGCGCAAAAGTTCAAAGGAAAGCGCGGCGCCGGTTTCGGCGTTCTTCCAATTGCAAGTCGTTCCGACGGCGGCGTTTTCGTCGTCGGGAAGATCGAAGCGAACGACCGCTTTGTCGTCGACGAAGAACTCGAATCCGCCGGTTTTCGCTTCCGACCAATACCCGAGCGCGCCGACGAAGGCGAACGTCGTCGAGCCGTTCGGGTCGAGATTGGAGCGGTCGAGCGGTTTCGTCGTCCAGTCGAGCCGATTTTCGGGCGAATCTTGGCGACAAACCCGCATCGCCGCCGCGTCGGAATACGGCGACGCGTTGATATGCCGCTCGTCCGGCTTCGTCGTCTTCGCAACGCGGTTGTATCCCCAAACGACGCCGTCCGGAACCGCGAACGTCGTAAAGTTCGCGTCGGCGGTTTGCGTTTTCGGATCGAACGCCGGACTCGCGACGTATTCGAGAAGCGCGTCGAGGAGC
Source organism: Thermoguttaceae bacterium (assembly GCA_017937685.1). GTDB lineage: Bacteria > Planctomycetota > Planctomycetia > Pirellulales > Thermoguttaceae > RUG369. The sequence continues at coordinate 18,247 of JAGBDD010000059.1, forward strand.
GCGAGCGCTTCCGGAGCGTCGGCTTGCGTCAGGTCGAGCGCGAAAGAGCCGAGAACCTTCGACTCGCCGACTCGGGTTTGCGCCAAATAAAGGTAATAGGAGTCGCGCCCTTCGCCGACCGCCAGCGGCTCGAACGTTCCGAAGAACGGTTTCGAACGGAAATCAAGCGCGCCGACGCGAATCAAACGGAACCAAAGCTCGTCCATCCAAGGCGCGTTCGGGAAGTCGCCGAACGCCGGGGAGTCGGCGAACGCCGTTCCGATTTGCGTTCCGATCGACCACCAACCAAGCGAAACGTTCGGCGTTTCGGAAGCGGGGGAGATTGCGAAGACTTTGCGCCCCGCCGCGACCGCGTCAAAGAACGCCGGTTCGTCCGGAGCGACGATCCAGATTTCGCCGTCGTCGACTTGCGCGGCGGTTTCGGCGTCGCCGGTCGGTTCCGGAATCCGTTTGACGTCGTCGAAGATCGCTTCGAACGCGTCGAACCAAAGGGCGGAAACGGCGAACCCTTCGAGCGAGCGTTTTTCGCGTTTCGGGAAAATCCAATAATCCCAAGCGTTGACGAGTTGCGTTCCGCGAATCGAAACGGAGAATTCGAGCGCGACCGGTTTCGAAACGGCGTCGGCGGCGAGTTCGATTTTCGACGTCGCGAGGAGCCCGGCGAATCCGGCGGCGACTTCGTCGAACGGAACGGAACCGGACGCGACGACCGTTTTCGCGTCGTTTTTCGCCGTCAATTTCCAGTCGAGCGTTCCGGCGGGAATCGGCGCCGCGTCGTAATGCGAAATTCGGAACTCGGCGTCGAACGCGGTTCCGGCGACGAGAATCGGCGCGTCGAGGTTCGTCGTCAGCAGAAGCGCGGTCGGGCCGTTGAAGCGGTAAAAATCGCGCGGCGCGACGCCGTTCGGTCGCGGTTCCCAGAACGGGTTGAGGTAACCTTGCGCCGCGACGCAATCCCCTTGCGGAATCGACGCGTCGACGAGCGACCAAAAGTGATAACCGTCGCAAGCCGGGTCGAGACGCGCCGCTTCGAGCCCGCGTTTTTGGTAAATCCCTTGCAACCGTTCCGACGCGGCGACGCAAGCGGCGCCCCAATCGACGTTTAAACCGAGCTTATTTAGCGTGTCCGTCCATTTTTTGACGCTAACCGGCGACTGCCTAATCCCGGTGAAGCGCGGCTCGTAACGCGGATCCATTTTGATCGCCAAATTCAAATATTCGTGCGCGACGAACGGACGCTCGATATTGTCGTGAGCGCCGACCGGCCAAGGATTAATGATCGAACCGGTTTTGCCGCCGGTCGCGAAGTCGGCGACGCCGTCCGGATTTTTGCCGCCGTCTTGGTGAATCGTTAAACGGTCGGGGTCGAAACGCTTAATCCAAGCGGCCATTTCTTGGTCGAGCGGCGAACCGAGGTAGCCTTCGTTCCCGAAAGAATAGGTCGCGAAGGAGACGTAACGGCGGTTCGTTCGGAAAAGTTCGTAAAGGTCGCGCTTCGGGTCGAACGGGAACGGCTCGGTCGGAACGTCGTGATAATACGGGAGTTCCGGCTGCAGGAGGAGCCCTTTTTCGTCCGCCGCTTCGAAGTATTCCGGGAAGGGCGAGTGCGTGTGGAAGCGCGCGTAATTGAACCCGGCTTCCTTGTAAATCGACATATGCTCCTTGAAGCGCTCGCGGTCGGCGGGCTCGATCAGGTTGATTTGGTCGTAATTGTGGTCGCCGCAACCGCGGAAAAAGTAAGGTTTGCCGTTTAGGTAAAATTGACGGCCGACGACTTTCAGTTCGCGAACGCCGAAGCGCTCCGACCAACCGTGCAGCGGCTTGCCGGTCGCGTCCTTAACGACGACGTCGGCGACGTAAAGAACCGGCGTTTCCGGCGTCCAAAGTTCGCAATTTTCGATCTTAACGTCCAAAACGACCGGACGCCAAGTCCCGTCGGCGGCGCGGTAGCGGGAGTAACCGGGCGCTTGGGCGCGACCGACGACTTGCCCGGAGAGCGTTTTGATTTCGACTTCGACCGAACCGGCGCCGCGTTTCGAGTCGGCGGTCGTCAACTCGGCGGCGTTCGGGCGTTCGACCGGGCGGAGCGCGAGGAGTTCGCGGTCGGCGGGGGAAAGTTCGTCGTCGAATTTCGGGACGGCGTTCCCGTTTTCGTCGATTTCTTTGACGAAAACTTGAACTTGCGCCGTTTTCTTTTCAATATCGCCGCGCACCCAAACGTCGTCGACGTAAACGGTCGGCGTCGCTTCCAGCTCGACGTCGCGGTAAAAGCCGCCGAAGTGGTGGTTGACGCCGTAAAGTCCGACGCGGGACGGGACGTCGTTCCGCACTTGCGCGACGATTTCCGCCGTTTCGCCCGGCTTGACGAACGGGGTTATATCGAATTTGCGGGCGCCGCAGTACGCGTCGACTTGCGCCGCGCGTTGGCCGTTGACCCAAATTTGCGCCGTCGAACGAACGCCGCCGACTTTCAGCCAAACGCGCTTGCCGTCCCAACGCTCCGGAATCTCGACCGTTCGACGGTAAAGCGCCGGGCCGACGTAAACGTGTTTCAGGTCCCAATCGCCGCAGTCCCAAGGACAGTCCCAAGTAACGCCG
>JAGBDD010000060.1 GCA_017937685.1 Thermoguttaceae bacterium
CGTTCGCGTCGTCGTTTTGACGAACGTTAAGCGGCGATTATTCGGCGGCTTTCTTCGCGGCGGCGGCTTCGCGACGAGCGCGCGCGGCCTTCTTCCCGCGTTTCATAACCTTCGCGCCGGTTTGTTGCGTCGCGGCGCGTTCCACGCGGCGTTCGGCCAAACGGGTGCGCTTCCCGACGCGGTCGCGGAGGAAGTAGAGTTTCGCGCGACGAACGACCGAAGAACGAACGACTTCGATTTTCGCGATACGCGGGCTGTGAACCGGGAACTTGCGTTCGACGCCTTCGCCGGCGACGATGCGACGCACGGTGAACATTTCGGACGACCCGCCGCCGCTGCGCGCGATAACGACGCCGTTGAAGATTTGAATGCGTTCTTTGTCGCCTTCGAGAATCTTGCAGTGAACGTTGACGACGTCGCCGATTTCAAATTTGGAAACGCTCTCTTTTTTAGCGCGAGCTTCAACTAAACGAATGAGATCTTGACTCACGGATATATTCCTTCAATTTCTTGATTTTTTTCTCGGAAAGGCGGCGTTAAAAACTTCCGGCAAACCGCGCCGGACTAGAAAGAAAATTGGAAACGTTTTCCCCGACGTCTCGTCGGAACGCTCGTCGCGATTCGCTCGAATCGCCAATTCCAATTAACTCGCCCCTTTTATTGTTGTTGAAAATCAAACGTCGACGTTTTTTTCGGTCGCGTCGGCGGCTTCCGGCGTTTCGCTCGGCTTCGCTTCGACGACGTTTTCCGATTCCGCGACCGGCGCCGGTTCTTCCGTTTTCTTCGGTCGCTTCTTTTTTTTCTTCTTTTTTTCGTCTTCGTCGATTTTCGTTTCCTCGCCGTCCAACAAATCGGGACGCCGAGTCAGCGTTTTTTCTCTGCGGTTGCTCAAACGCCAACGCTCGATCGCGCCGTGGTCGCCGCTCAGGAGGATTTCCGGAACGGTCAAACCGCGATATTCGCGCGGTCGCGTGTATTGGTCTTCTTCAAGGAGCCGGTTTCCCGAGGAGAACGAATCGACAACCGCCGAATTTTCGTCTCCCAACACGCCAGGAATCAAACGCATAACGGAATCGATAACGACCGCCGCCGCGACTTCCCCGCCGTTCAAAACGTAGTCCCCGATGGATATTTCGTCGGGCTGCAGGATTTCTACGACGCGCTGATCGAACCCTTCGTAACGTCCGCACAACAAAAGAATCCGCTCTTCTTGAGCCAACTCTTCGACGACGCGCTGCGTCAGCGGACGGCCTTGCGGCGTCAACATCACCAAACGACCGGGCCGCTCGGCGTAAGTTTGCACCTCTTCGACGCAAGGGACGATTCTGTCGACTTTCAACACCATGCCGGGCCCGCCTCCAAAAGGCCGGTCGTCCATCGTGTTGTGTTTGTCGTTCGCCCAGTCCCGCATATTATGGAGGCAAACTTCGAGCGCGCCGCGTTCGATCGCGTCTTTCAACAGACTTTCCGAAAGATAACCTTCAAAAATTCCGGGAAACAACGTCAAAACGTCGAATCGCATTCGCTTTATACCCCCGGGCCGCGAAAAATCGGTCGCCGTCGTTCGGAGTCGTTTAATTTTGTTCCCAAAATCTCGACTTGTTCCGAATCGGGCCGACTCGCGCCCATTTTAACAGGCGGTCGACGACAAATTATCGGAGTTTTCGACGCGCTTGCGTCTCAACGCTCCGCAAAAAATTTACTCAATTTCGCTCGTTCGAGCGTCGAACCGAAATTATTCGGCGTCGACGGTCGGGCGACGACGGCTTTGGGCCAAACGTTCTTGCGCGGCTTTTTGCGCTTCGAGGCATTTGCCGTTCGGGCCGTACTTTTTGATCAAAACGGCGCATTTGTCGGTCGGTTGAGCGCCGACGCCGAGCCAGTAGGCGACGCGTTCGTTCTTGAGGACGACGCGGGCGTCGGTTTCCGGAACCATCGGGTCATAGTAACCGAGTTCTTCCAAAACGCGACCGTCGCGCGGGCAACGAGCGTCGACGGCGACAACGCGGAAAAACGGGCGGTGCTTGCGACCGAACTTCTTCATACGAATTTTAACAGCCACTTAAAACTCCTTCGTCAAAAGGTATTTCGTTATTTTTTTGAATCGTTCGAAATTCCAACGATTCGGTTCGTTTAAAGCCGACCTTTTCGGCGCGACCGCCCGAGTTTCGGGGGGACTCGTCCGCAAAACGCGAACGTCGCGGCGGCAACCGTCCGGATCGACTCGATTTAAGAGGGCGTTTCCAACCAACTTAAATATTCTCTAAATTTTCCAACCGTCTCCCTTTACGTCGTTCGACGGCGGGGCGCGGCTTTTTACTTCTCGCCGCGACGACCGGAACGTTTAAGGCCCGGTCGTTTGTCTTTTCTCGATTCTCGCTTTACCGACTTTTCGGCAAAATTTACCGACGTCGTTTTTCGCGTCTTTTTACTTGCGCTTCTTCTTGCGACGCTCTTTTTCGAGCCGCTTGCGTTGTTCGGCGCGTTCTTTCGGGGTAAGGCGTTTGCCGGTCGAGCCTTTTTTCATCGGGCCGAACATTCCGAACGGATTGGCCGAGGCTTGTTGCGTCATCTGCTGCATCGCGCGCATTCGCTCGCCCATTCCCATCGACGAAAAGCTCTTGACCATCGTCGCCATACGCTCGTGCATCTTCAACAATTCGTTGACTTGCGCCGTTTCGACCCCGGCGCCGGCGGCGATGCGCTTTTTGCGGCGCAGGTCGATAATATCCGGACGGCGGCGTTCTTCCGGCGTCATCGAGTCGATGATCCCGCCGATTTTGCGCATTTCTTTGTCCGGGTCGACGTTCAGTTCGCCGAGCATTCCGCTGAGTCGGCTCATCCCCGGGATGAAGCTCATAATCTTGCTCATCGAACCGAGGCGGCTCGCTTGCGACATTTGCTTCCGGAAATCGTCGAGCGTAAAGACGCCCTTTTCCATTTGCTCTTGTTGCCGACGGAGTTCTTCTTCGTCGAACTTCGCTTGCGCCGTTTCGATGAGCGTCATCACGTCGCCCATCCCGAGCATTCGGCTCGCCATCCGTTCCGGGTGGAAATCTTCGAGCGCGTCGAGCGTTTCGCCGACGCCGATGAATTTGATCGGAACGCCGGTAACCGACTTGACCGAAAGCGCCGCGCCGCCGCGAGCGTCGCCGTCGAGCTTCGTCAAAATAACGCCGTCGAGTTCGAGCGCGTCGTTAAACGCCTTGGCGCTGTTGACCGCGTCTTGCCCGGTCATCGCGTCGACGACGAAGTAAACTTGGTCGGGCTGGACTTTGCGCTCGATTTGGTTCAGTTGCGCCATCAACTCTTCGTCGACGTGCAAACGCCCGGCGGTGTCGAGGATAACGACGTCGACGCCCTTGTCCTTCGCCTCTTTCAGCGCGCGACGGCAAACGTCGACCGGGTCTTTCGATTCGCGGTCGACGAAGACCGGAACGCCGAGCTGACCGCCCAAGACCTCCAGCTGGTCGATAGCGGCGGGACGCTGCAAGTCGGCGGCGACGAACATCGGTTTGCGACCGGCGGCCAAGAGACGTTTTCCCAGTTTGCCGCAACTGGTCGTTTTACCCGAACCTTGCAACCCGCAAAGCATAATCGTCGCAAACGGCTTCTTTTCCGGAAGCGAATGGTCGACCGGGCCCATCAGCGCGATCAACTCGTCGTTGACGATCTTCAAAATTTGTTGCGTCGGGTTCAGCGCGCGGGACACTTCGAGCCCGAGAACCTTTTCTTGAACGGAATCGACGAACTTGCGCGTCGTTTCGACGTTCGCGTCCGCTTCGAGCAACGCTTGGCGAACGAGGTTCATCCCCTCGCGAATATTCGATTCGGTAAGGCGACCTTGCCCCGTCATCGCGCGGAACGCGGCGCTTAATCGGTCGGTTAAGGACTCAAACATAGGACGACTCGGCTCGTTTTGAAAGGGACGCGTTAGCGATACGCCGCGTCCGTTGACTTCGCTCGTTACTCAAAAACGACGCGCTATTAATATATATTGACAAAATCGACGTTTTTCGACGTCGCGTCCGTTCCCGAAGCGTCGACTTAACGGGAAGGCGGGCCTTACGCAAGCCTACTTCTAATCTTACCGATTTTACTCCCGAACGCAATAAGCGCAAGGAGGGGGCGCCAATTTTTCTCCTTTTTCTTCATTATTCGCGTCTTTATTCCCTTTTTTAACGTTTTTACCGCCGCGCAACGCCCGTCGAGCTTTATTCAACGCGCTCTAAACCGTTTACGCCGTTCTTGTATCTTACCCATTTTACCCAAGCGGTATTTTTCAACGTTCGTCAAAACGACTCCGCCGCGTAAAACAGAACGTTCGTCGCCAAGCGGAACGCGCTTTTTTGCGTTAAGCCGTCGCAGTTCGACGCGGCGACGTTTTCCAGCGCGCAGGCGACGTCGTCCGGCGAGTAAAGCAAGACCCAGCGTCCGTCGAGCGCGACGCCCTTTAAACGCGGCGGGCCCTCGACGACGGTCGCGGTCGTTTTCCGTCCGTTTTCCTCTTTTCGCGTCCGATATTGCAGCGTTTCGATCTTAAAACCGCCGTATCGCCCGGTAAAAATCGGGTCGTCCGCCGGAACGTCGACGAGTTCCGCGTTCGGCAAAATCGCCGCGACCTCCTTCAACAACGCCTCTTCAAATTTTTTCGACGCGCAAACGGCGTTCGCAAACAAAAATCCGCCGCGTTCAAAATAAAGCCTTAATCGCTCCCTTTCCTCTTTTTCAAACGAAAAAGCGTTCCGCCCGTGCATAAAGAGGGTCGGATAATCGAAAATATCGTCGCGTTTTGCCGACGCTCGCGGAACGTAAAGTTGCGCCGGAACCCCCAAATTACCGCGAACCGCCTTCATCAGGTTCGGAATCGCTCGCGGAGCGCAGGAGGAGCCGCCCCCGCATTCGAGAATCGCCGCGAAGAGGCTGTTGCGAACGTCCTTCGTCTTCTCCAATTCGGCGGCGACGTCGGCGGAAATTTCCTCCTTAAATTTCATTTCGCGATTCGTCGCATACGCGCAGACGTTCAACCCGATCGCGAACGCCGTCTCAATCTCCGCCGCCGCGTTCGCCGAAATCGCCGTCGCTCCGCTTTCGCTATTTTGCTCATTCCCGGCAATTTGACCGTTTTGACCGTTCGCTAAAGCGCCCGTATCGCTCAAAGCGCCGTTTCCGCGACTCCGTTCGAACGGTTTCGCCGCTTCCCAAAGACAAGAAAGAGACGGTCGGTCGTCGAAAACGCTCGGCGCTTCGCCGTTCGCTCCCGGCGTCGGACGATAAGCGGGAACGAAAACGACGCTCGTCCGACACCCGAAATCGAGTCCCCAAATCGGACGGGCCCGTTCCGGCGCGACGACTTTTTCCGCCGTCCAAATCGGATGTTCCGGCTCCAACAGCCGCAATTCGCCGCCGTCTTGCGCCGCGATTTCCGCGATCAGTTCCCGAAAACCGCGCTCAAACGAAACGTCGCCGTCGATAGCCTCCGCGAAAATAAAGCCGCCTTGCTCCAGATAACCGCGCAACATTGCAATAAAGCGTCGTTTTTCCTCCGCGTCTTCCGGCAAGGGCGTTTCCGTTCCGCTAATCGACAAAATCGGCGTCTGCAGCAAGTCGTCGAGCGTCGCCCGCCGAACGTCGATCGTTTGCCAAACGAGGTTCGTCTTCCACTCCCGTTCGACGCGGCGCGTCAGCCGGGCCAAGTCGTTCGGATGAGCGTTCCAGTCTTCCCCGTCCCCGTATTTTAACTTCGAAACGAGAACCGGCCAGCGCCCTTTCGACAAGAAAAGGAGCGCGAACGCCGTCGAAACGGCGTTGTTGCCGGCCAAATCCTTCTGCGCGTTCCAAAATTGCGAAAACGCCCCTTTGCGCCGCAAAAGCGCGTCGGCGCCCTCGCGGTACCAGTCGCTGCGTCCGACGAAACGGTTCGCCGTCAACCGCCCGATCCGTTCGAGACCGTACAAATAATAAAAAAAGTACGCGTCGGCTCCGGCGGCGCGACCGGGGTTCGTCCGCGCGCTAAAATGTTTCCCCAACCAGTTAAGGCCGGACGAAATCCGGACGGCGATCTCGTCCTCGACGTCTTGACAGCAGACGAAATCGTCTCCTTCGACGCGCGCTCGGGCCGCCTCGCGGACGCCGGACGTCATCGCCAACGCCGCGATTCCGGCGCAAGTCATACTCCCGGTTCCGTATCCGCTCGGGAACCCCTCCGGATTGAGCGTCGAAGCGCGATACCCCCAAGACCCGTCGTCGTTTTGCATTCGGAGCCAATAATTCTCGGCGCGTTTCCAGACCGCCTCGTCGATCGCGACGCCGACTTGCTCCGCTTCGTAAAGCGCGAGGACGGCAAACTGCGAGTTCGAGTTGTCGGCGCGCTCCGACGCTTGGTCGATTCCGACGTAAGACCAGCCGCCGTCGTATTCGTTCGACGTTTTTAACTGCCGCTCGACGAGCCAAGCGACGTTCGCTTCGATTCGCGCCCGGTCGGTTTCGGGGTCGGCGAGACAAAAGACCATCGTCTGCAGCGAAATCGGGTACGTTTGATTTTGCTCTTTCGGCGAAAAACCGCGCAAAAACTCGAGCGCTTTCGCGACCGTCGGATCGTCCTTGTCGAGCCCGGCGCTCAACAGGGAAAGCGCGCAAAGAGCGGTCGTTCCCGGTCGGTATCCCGGATACTCGTCCCATTCCCCGTTCGGTTTCTGTTTTTGACGCAAAAAAGCGATCGCGCCGTCGACGGCGCCGCGCACCGCCTCCGCGTTCAAGCCGCCGTCGACGTTCGTTTCGTTTGCCGCCCCCGCCTCTTTGTTCGCGTCGTTCCCGCCGCTTGCCGAATCTACCCAATTTTCCGAAACCGCCGAACTTCTCGCCTCCGCCGACGCCCCGACGCGACTATTTTGCGCAAACGCGTTCCAATCGCTCGCGCCTGTCGCCGACCAAAAAACGACGACAGCCAACGCCGCGACGCTTCGCCGTCGAACGTTCGTCGACGTTTTTTTCCCCGTTAAACTCGACGCGGTTTCCGCAAATTCGCGCATTTTTCCTCCCGACGGTCGTTCTCGACCGCTCGTCCCCGTTTTGTTCCGTTCGCCGTTAAAAGTTAAAATCGGCGCAAAAAAATAAGAAACGCCGTCCTCGAACGCGCGTTTCTTATTATCTTAATCTTCGTTCGCAAAAACCGAGCGCTCGTCTCCGCAAAGAGCCGATTCTCGCCCGTCCCCGCCGCGCCCGCCGTTTTTTTCGCCAAAACCGCGACGCGCCGGTCGTTTTCCGCTCCGACTTTTTCAATTCTAACGTTTTTTACAATTTTGCGCAACGCGTTTTAAGCGATTGTTTTCTTCGACGCTCTTTTCGAAAAGCGTCGTTCGCGCAAAACCGACGCGACTCCCCCAACGCGCTATTCGTCGTCGGTCGCCTCGAGCGCCCAGTCGTTCTTGCCGACCGTCCAAAAGGTTCGAATTCCGTCCCTAACGTCGCCCGTTTCCGCATTATCGTCCGCGCGATACGCTTCGTTCGACTTCGACAAATAAAGAGTTTCAACCGCGTCGTCTTGCGAACCGTCTTTCTTTTCGCCGCGACGGGAGTCCGTCGTTTTCGCCCGTTTACCGTTATTCGCTCTTCCTTTTCTAAGACAGGTATAATCCACCCTCTCCGCTTTTTCCCAAAAAATCTTGCCGGTCGTTTCGCCTTGCGTCGGCTCGTTTTGTTTCGCTTCTTTTCCGTTCTCCGACGGAGTCTTTTTCGCCAAAACTTCGCTTCGATAAACGGGAACGTCGGCGGGCGCTTCGATCCCGATGCGCGCTTTGTCCCCTCGAACGTCGACGACGACGATCGTTATGTTGCCGTTAACAACGACGCTCTCGCCTTTTTTCCTCGAAAGCACCAACATTTTGAATTTCCTTCCTCGAAACCGTTTCGGAACCGGCAAGCTCGAACGCAAACGCCGAACGGCTATCCGCGCTCCGTCGATTTCGGCGAGTTCTCCCTCTTGTTCGCTCCGACGCGTCCTTTTCCGGCGCCGCGTTAAATCGTCGTTATCGCGCTCGGAAACCGTCTTACGCTTTACGGCGACGCCTTGAAATTTCCCAAAAACTAAAAATTTTCACTTGACGCCGAAAACGCTTCTTATAATTTTAACCGCTTGTCAAGCGCCCGCTAGACAAGTATAAAAGCAAAAAAGGAGAAAAAAGAGAAAAAGAAAAAATTTTTTAAAAATTTTGACGGTTGTTCTTATTTTAACGCAATAACAATCCGCGCCGGGTCGATTATTACCAACGACGGAACGTTCGGAACGCGTCGATTTTATCGATCAAACCGGTTTTACCAAGGTTCGCCAACCTTCCCCGACGTTCTAAAACCTCCGCCTTTCCCCGTTAACCAATTCCCCCCAACGTCCCGTTTTACGCCGCCTATGTCCGCGCCCGTTCGTTTTTTGCCCCTCGTCGACACGCACGCCCACCTGAATTTGGACGCTTTCGCCGCCGATCTCGACGACGTCGTCGCCCGTTCGCGTTCGGGGCGTTTTCCGGAAATTCGCGGACGTCGGGTCGAAGACGCGCTCTTCCGACCGTTCCTCGCGGCGGCGGTTTGCCCGGCGGTCGACCTCGAATCGTCGCTGCGGGCGCTCGAACTGTCGCGCCGATTCGACGTTCTTTACGCGGCGGTCGGAATCCACCCGAATCACGCCGCGTTGGCGGAACGGGGCGATTGGGAAACGATCGAACGCCTCGCGCTCGCCGCCGTCGACGTTAAAGTCGACGCAAACGACTCAAATCCCGCCGTTCCGCCTTCCCTCGACGGCGCCAAGCTCGTCGCGGTCGGCGAAACCGGGCTCGACCGTTATTGGGACGACGCGCCGTTCGACGTCCAGCTCGCCCTTTTTCTTAAGCACCTCGAACTCGGTCGCCGAACCGGGCTCCCGGTCTTGATTCACAGCCGCGACGCGAACGACGATTTGAACGCCGCTTTGCGCGATTTTTGCGCCGACGCCGCGCCCGTCGCGCAGCCTAAATCACCGAGTCTCCCCAATCCGCCCAACTCGCCCAATTTAACGGCGAAAAGCCCGTCTCCCGGCGTCGTTCACTCGTTCAGCGGAACGCCGGAACAGGCGCTCGCTTGGACGGAACTCGGCTTTTATCTCGGCTTCGGCGGATTCGTTACTTACCCGAACCGGAAGTTCGCCGAAATCGCGGAGGCCGCTCGGGTCGCGCCGCTCGACCGGATTTTGCTCGAAACGGACGCGCCCTTTTTGACGCCGCATCCGCTTCGCGGGAAGCTCGAACGGAACGAGCCGCTAACGACCGCGTTCGTCGCCAAACGAATCGCCGAGTTGCGCGGTCTCTCGGTCGCCGACGTCGTTCGCCAAACGACCGAAAACGCCGCGCGGCTCTTCCGTTTCCCGACGCTCCCGACGGAGCCGACGCCCCTTTGAAGTCGCTCGCTTGCCCGACTCGCCCGATTTGTTCGACTCGCCCGTTTTTCCCATTTTCCGCCGTTTAACGCCTTTCGTTTCGCGCTCCCGACGACGTTTCCTTTTCCCTTTGCGCTCGCCCCTATTTCGGTTCGACGCGCCCGACGACCATTCAGGAGACTATTAATAATGACGCGTTTCGCTTTCCGTTCGACTCGCCGCTCGTTCCGCCGCGCCGCCGCCCTTCTCGTTTCGACGGCGCTCTTTGGAACCGCCGCCCTTTGCGCTACCGACGACGTCGCCGCTCAAAACGCCGACTCGAAACGCGGCTCCTTTGCCGAACGCGTCGGTTCCGCGCTCCGCAATCAAGCGCCGAACGCCGACCGTTCGAAAAAGCCCGGCGCGCCGAACGCCGCTCGCAACCGCGCCGCCGCGCCGCCGACTCGCGCCGTTCC
>JAGBDD010000061.1 GCA_017937685.1 Thermoguttaceae bacterium
CAAATTACCCAGATTACCCGTTCGGCGGTCGAGTAACCGCGACCGAGGCGGGGCGACGCCGAGAAGGAGAACGTCCGATGTCGATGAAATGGTCGAAAACGCTGATTCCGACGATGAAGGAAACGCCGAACGGAGCGGAGATTCCGAGTCATATTTTGATGCTCCGCGCCGGGATGATTTCGCAAGTGATGGCGGGCGCCTACGCGTTCCTGCCGCTCGGGTGGCGCGCGCTCCACAAAGCGACGAACATCGTTCGCGAAGAAATGAACCGAACCGGCGCTTCCGAGCTGTTTATGTCGGCCCTCTGCCCGCAATCCCTTTACGAACAAACGAACCGCGTCGAAGCGTTCGGCAACGTCCTCATTAAAACGACGCTGACTCGCGGCGGCGCGAAAACGCCGGTCGTCTTCTGCCCGACGCACGAAGAGGAAATCACGAGCATTGTTTCGCAATACGTCTCGAGCTATCGTCAGCTCCCGATGACGTTGTATCAAATCCAAACGAAGTTCCGCAACGAAGAGCGTCCGAAGTTCGGCCTTCTGCGCACGAGCGAATTCTTGATGAAGGACGCGTACAGCTTCCACACGAATATCGAGTCGCTGAACGAAACGTACCAAGATATGTACGACGCTTACTGCCGCGTTTTCGAACGTTGCGGCCTCCCGTATTTGCCGGTCGAAGCGGAGTCCGGCCCGATCGGCGGCGACGCGTCGCACGAGTTTATGATTCCGTCCCCGAACGGCGAAGACGACGTCGTGTACTGCCCGACCTGCCGTTACGCGGCGAACGTCGAAAAGGCGGAAATCGGCGAAACGGTTTACGTCCGTCCCGAAGATGCGGTTTTGAAGGAAATCGCCGAGCTGGACACCCCCGGCGCGCACACGATCGACCAAGTTTGCGCGTTCCTGAAAGCGAAACCGAAGCGCGTCGTTAAAACGTTGATTTACAACGTCGACGGCGCGGCGGTCGCGGTTTTGGTTCGCGGCGATTGCGACGTCAACGAAAACAAACTCCGCCGCGTTCTCGGCGCCGAAAAGGTCGAGTTGGCCGACGACGCGACGATCGAGCGCGTTACCGGCGCTCCGGTCGGTTTCGCGGGCCCGGTCGGCTTGAAAGAAAAGATCAAGATCGTCGCCGACCCGACGATTAAAGAGCTGGTCAACGTGATCGTCGGCGCGAACAAAGCCGAGAAACACTTGGTCAACGTCAACCTCGACCGCGACTTTACGGTCGACGTTTACGGCGACGTCCGCAACGCGCTCCCGGGCGACGCTTGCCCGCGTTGCGGCGCTCCGATGACGATGCAAAACGCGATCGAAGTCGGCCACGTCTTTAAACTTGGCACGAAATACACGGAAGCGCTGAACGCGAAATTCCTCGACGATTCCTTGGCGCAACAAACGATCATTATGGGCTGCTACGGGATCGGCGTCAGCCGCGTCGTCGCCGGTTTGGTCGAAACGAGTTGGGACGACGCCGGGATCGTTTGGCCGGTCGCGCTCGCGCCTTACGAAGTCTGCGTTTGCCCGATCAAAGCGACGGACGAAGTGAGTATGGCCGCCGCGGAAAAGATCGCCGCGGAACTCGAAGCGCAAGGAGTCGACGCGATCGTCGACGACCGCGACCAACGACCGGGCGTCAAATTCAAGGACGCCGACCTGATCGGTTTCCCGGTGCGCGTTACGATCGGCAAGAGCCTGCAAGACGGGCAAGTCGAGGTCAAATGGCGTTGGGAAAAGGACGCGACGCTCGTCTCGGTCGAGGAAGTCGCCGCGAAGCTCGCCGCCGACTTGACCGAAGAACGCAAAACCGGCGCCCGTTTCGCCGAAGCGAAAAAAGCTCGCGACGCGCAAAAATCCGCGAAGTAACCGAATAAAAATAAGCGTTTAAGCGTTCGTCGTTCGACCGCGAACGCTTAAATTTCGTCAAAATAAATAAAGAGCGGCGGTTGCGTCGACGGCGGTTAAGTCGGCGCGGTCTCCGTTCGAACCGCTCGAAATAAATCAAACGAAAATAACGATGTTCACGACAAACGAAATTCGCGAAAAGTACTTAACGTTCTTTGAATCCAAAGGTTGCGTCCGCCGTCCGAGCGACGTTCTCGTTCCGCGTTGGGACCCGTCGGTTCTCTTCACGCCGGCCGGGATGAACCAATTCAAAGACCACTTTCTCGGGCGTTGCAAGCTCGACTACACCCGCGCCACGACCTGCCAAAAGTGCCTCCGCACCGGCGACATCGACAACGTCGGACGCACCGCGTTCCACCACACGTTCTTCGAAATGCTCGGGAACTTCAGCTTCGGCGACTACTTCAAGCGCGAAGCGATCCACTGGGCTTGGGAGTTCCTGACCGACAAGAAATGGCTCGGGATCGACCCGGCGATGCTCTCCGCCACGGTTTACAAAGACGACCACGAAGCCGCGAAAATTTGGCTCGAAGAGATCAAACTGCCGGCGGAAAAACTGCAATATCTCGACGAAGACGAAAACTTCTGGCCCGCGTCCGCCCCGAGCGAAGGCCCGGACGGCGTTTGCGGCCCCTGCTCCGAAATTTACCACAAAACGCCGCAAGGCGAAGTCGAAATTTGGAACCTCGTCTTCACGCAATTCAACCGCGTCGGCAACCCGCCGAACAACCTGCGTCCGCTTCCGAGCAAAAACATCGACACCGGGATGGGCCTCGAACGCGTTACGTCCGTTCTGCAAGGCGTCGAAACGAACTTCCACATCGACTCGCTTCGTCCGTTGGTCGACGCGGCGGCGGAAGTCTGCTCGCAAAAATACGACGATCAAGATTTGACGAACGAAAACGGACGCCGTCTGCGCCGCATTGCCGACCATATCCGCGCCTGCTCGTTCGCGATTCACGAAAACGTCTATCCGGGCCCGAAAGAAGAAAAATACGTCATTCGCCGCCTCCTTCGCCGCGCGGTTCTCGACGGCGTTCAAATGGGAATGAAGAAACCGTTCCTCTTCCATCTCGTTCCGGTCGTCGCCGACCTGATGAAGGTTCCGTATCCGGAACTTTCCGAAACGATCGAGCGCGTCCAAGGCGTCGTCGCGTCGGAAGAAGAACACTTTATGGCGAACATCGACGGCGGTTTGCGTCGTTTGGACTCCGTCTTCAAGACGATGGAAGACGAAAAACGCGCCGAAGTGCAAGGCTCCGAAGCGTTCGAAATGTACCAAACTTACGGCTTCCCGCCGGAACTCTTCGAAACGCTCGCCGGCGAACGCAAATACGGCTTCGACTGGGCCGGTTTCGAAAAAGAAATGGAACGCCACGGCGAACTTTCCGGGAGCGCGGAAAAGAATCTCCTCTTCAAACGCGACCCGCTCGAAGGGATCAAGAAAGCGAACAACCCGCCGGAATTCGTAGGTTACGAAACGCTCGAAGCGGAAGCGAAAGTTCTCGCGATCCTCGACGGCGAAACGCTCGTCGAGCAAGCGACCGCCGAAGCCGACGGCAAAGCGCTCCGCGTCGTCCTCGACAAAACGCCGTTTTACGGCGAAAAGGGCGGCCAAGTCGGCGACTCGGGCGAAATTACGACCGCGAACGGCGCGCGCTTCGTCGTTGACACGACCGTTTACGACGGCGAATTTTTGGTTTGCGTCGGCAAACTGACCGCCGGAACGCTCGAAGCGGGCCAAGCCGCGACCGCCGCCGTCGACAAGAAACGCCGCGCCGCGATTAGCCGCGCTCACACGGCGACGCACCTCCTGCACGCCGCGCTTCGCGCTCGCCTCGGAAGCCACGCCGAACAACAAGGTTCGAAAGTCGACGCCGACGTTCTGCGTTTCGACTTCACGAACCATAAGGCGCTCGACCGCGAAACGCTCGTCCAAATCGAACGCGACGTCAACGAAGCGATTTTGGAAGCGCACCCGGTTTCCTGCGAAGAAACGCCGCTCGAAGACGCTCGCAAACTCGGCGCGATGATGCTCTTCGGCGAAAAATATCCGGATATTGTGCGCGTCGTTAAGATGGGGCCGTCGTTGGAGTTCTGCGGCGGAACGCACTTGACGAACGCGGCGCAAGTCGGTTATTGCAAGATTGTCGCCGAAGAAAGCGTCGGGGCCGGAACGCGCCGCATCGTCGCCGTTACCGGGGCCGAAGCGATCGCGAAAATCGCTCAAGCGGACGCGATTGAAACGACGTTGGCCGGGACGTTGCGCGTTCCGTCGAGCGAAATCGTCGGGCGCGTCGAAGAACTCCTCGCGACGACGAAAAAGCTCCGCAAGGAACTCGAAGCCGCGTCGAAGAAGGACGCCGTTTCGGTCGACGAACTGATTTCGAAAGCGGAAGAAGTCGCCGGAACGAAGTTTGTAACGCTCGTCGCGACCGACGTCGACCCGAACGGCCTGCGCGACGCGATCGACCAAATCCGCCGCAAGACGGAAAACGCCGCGATTTTCTTCGCGAACGTCGACTCGAAGGGCGGCAAAGTTTCGCTCATCGCCGCCGCGACGCGCAACTTAGTCGAGCGCAAGTTCAGCGCCGTCGAGTGGATTAAAGCGGTCGCGTCGCACGTCCAAGGGGGCGGCGGCGGTCGTCCGGATATGGCGCAAGCGGGCGGTAAGAAGCCGGAAGGCGTCCCGTCCGCGCTCGAAGCCGCGAAGGCGTTCCTCGCCGAAAAACTTGGTTGATAAACTTTGCCGACAAAGCGGTTAAGCGTCGCCGTTTAACCGCTTAATAAAAGAAAACGCCGAGCGTTTCGACTCGGCGTTTTTTATTTCTTGCGGCCTTTTTTAATTGTTGGCGTTAAAGACGTTAAGCGTCGAACGAGAAAATTTCCCAAGCGTCGCGGTCGGCGAACCGTCGAGCGTAACCGCGCGCTCCGACCGCTCCGTGAAAGCGACCGAGAAAATCGGCGACGGCGATTTTAAGTCCGCCGTCGACAAAGGTTTGCGTCGCCGAATTGAAATAAAGCGCGGCGGCGGTCGCGGTCGAACCGCTTGCGAGGGCCGACGTTAATTGAAATCGAACGACGTTAAATTCCGTCGGAGCAAGAACTTCCCAACGTCCGCTCGTTCGGTTCCAAAACGCGGCGAGTCGGTCGCCGACGCGATACGGCGCGTAAAACGCAAGCGGCAAGTCGTCTTGCGTCAACGTTTTATCGACGTTCAAGCGTTCGAGAAACGTCGGGTCGTAAACGCGTTGACGAACCGATTCGCTCGAATCGGCGGTTCGACGTAAATTTTCACGCGGCGTCGGTTGGGCGGAACCGACCGCGATTTCGGAAAACGGCGTGTAAACCGGCGCGGCTTCGAAACTGAGCGACGGTTCGTAACGCGTCGCGCCGTCGCGAGTAAAGGAGAGAAACTCGGGCGCTTTCGTCGTTTGGAAAACGCGAATTTCCAAACGTCGCGGCTCCGAAACGCGGAACGCCGCCCCGTCTTGCTCGAACGCCCAAGAACCGTTCGCGTCGACGCGACGAAACGGAACGCCGCGCGACGTAAAACTTGAAGTCGCGCTTTCTAACGAGAGTGTCGACATAATAAAATCTCCGACGCGGAATATATATCGAAACGAGGAATGGGGGTAATTGGTTATTGGGAAACGTTTTGCGTTTGAACAAAAAGCGCGGCGTGGTCGGCGGAGCGATAAAGCGGCGCCCCGGCGGCGTCGACGAGGCGTTCCCAAGTTCCGGTCGATTCGCGGTAAAAGTCGTTCCAGCCGTAGGTTCCGCCCGCTTCGATCCGTTTTTCGCGGAAGAGAAAGCGGATTTGCCAAGTGTACGCGACGGCGCCCGCGTCGATTTCGCCGTTAAAAATTTTGTTCGCTTCCGCTCCTTCGAAGAGAAGCGTTCCGGCCTCGTAACCGAGAAATCGGTCGGCGTTGACCGTTCCTTGCGTCGCGCTAATCTTTTCCCAAGGCGGGTTTACAACGTTCGACCAAACAAGCTGATGCTCGATCGTCGGAACGCGTTTGACGAGTTGAAGGTCGTCGGGAACCGGCGCCGACGCGTCGAAACGCCAACGCCAACCGCGCGTCGAAAGGGGAATCGACTCGCCGCAAGAGACCATTTTGTAAGTAAGACTGGTGCCGGAATCGACGAGCGGCGAATCGGCGCGGTCGACGGAAGTCGTTTCGGCGCGGTAAGATACGGTGGCTTTTGCAAAGGAGCCGTATTCGCCGAGCGTCGACGCTGGCCGAGCGATTTTCGAGACGTCGAGCGAGTTCGGTTCGAACGGTTCGAACGCGATTTGACTGACGTAAACCCCTGGTTTGCCGGGATATGCGAGCCGCGACGTTGGCCCGGAAGTCGGCGCTTCGGAGGACGGCGGAACGAGCGATTCGTCCTCTTCGTCGGACGGCGTCAGCGATTCGCAGGCGTAAAGTCGGTCGCCGAGAAAATAGCGGGCGAACGCGTCGCGCTGTTCCCAAGGCACGATGAACGTTCGAGTTGCGGAAAAAGAGTCGAGCGAGTATTTTTCTTGCGGCGAGCCCGGAAGCTCTTGAATTTGAATCGCCATCGTAAAACTTTCTCGTTGGTAAACGGCTGTTTAAAAATGAGTTAGGAGGAACGGAGACGCGACGAAAGGCTAACTTTGCGCCGGTCGAGTCCAAGTCGCGTCGACGCCTCGACGCTTCCGCGCGACCAAAACGCCCCAGTCGGAAAGCGCGTCGGGACGGCGGTAACTTTCCGTTTCGTAACGAGTTCCGTCGGATAAAACAACGACGTCGCGCGGTAGAGCGGGGATTGCGAGTCGAACCCAAAAAACGATTTCGTCGACAACCGTCGACGCCGGAAAGACTTCCGAAGTTTGGCTCGACGTTTTTCGGCTCCGAACGACCGCCGGCGCGTTCGTCGCGAGCGTCTCGAATCCGCCGGAACGCCGCGGACGGAGCAAGTCGACGCCGTCGGTCGCGTCGGGAAGAAAATCGCGAAAACAACGACACGAAACGAGTTGCAACGCGTGCGACGTCGACGTTTCGACGACCGTCCAAATTTGCGAATCGGCGTCGCGAATCTTGTCGCCGCGTCGAAGCGAAAGGGTTCGCTCGTCGAGCGGCAAACGCCAAACGGCGGAGAGACGCGGCGGTAAGTCGTTGTTTTCGTTAGCGTTGGCGAATTGACGCGAAAACGCCGCCGCGCGGTAGATTTCGAACGAGGTAAGAGTTCCGTCGCGATTTTGCTGAACGACGACGCGTTCGCCGAAGTCGCCGATTTGGGAAAACTTGTCGATAAACAACATAATAACGTCCGTAAAGAAGGAAAAGTCGTTTGCGCCGAGCGGAACGCGCGGTTAAACCGGCGCCGCGCGACGCAAACGTCGGGAAAGATGTTAAAAATCGCGGCGGCTCAATCGATAACGGCGAGCGAACGCAACTCAAACGAAGTTAAGGTGTTAAGTTGCTTGTCGCACCAGTCGACCGTTTCGCGCAAACTCTCTTGATATTCCGTCCAAGAGACGACGGCGCCGTCGATTTTGTACGTCGGTTTCGGCTCGCGCGCCAGTTCGGCGAGCGTCGCCAACGTTTGGCGCTTAATTTGCAAAACGGCGCCGACGTCGAGCGAATTTTCCATATCGACCTTTCTAAGCGCCGCCGACAAAGACGACGAATCTTCGCGGCGGCGAGTTGAGCGAAAAGGGAAACGAGAGCCTAATGTTCGGACGCGCCGAAAGTTAGGAAACGCGGCGTCAACCGACGCACTTAACGACGCAACGCGGATTCAAGACCGCCGGGGTTCCGCGTTCGCTCGCCTTGAAGCGCGCGACGACGTCTTGACTGAAGTCGGCTTCGCTCCCCGCCGACGAAACGGAAACGGTGATCGGCCAGTTTTCCATATACGCGAACGCCTTTTTAAAGTCGCCGTAAAACCAGTAATCGTCGAGCGTTCCGGCGTCGGCGGACGCGTTGGCTTTCGCGAGTTGGCGGCGCGCGATTCGGCTCGAAACGACCGAAATTTTCTCGAACGGATTCGGGATCGAACGGAGCGTTCCGTCGGCGCAACTTAAATTCGCGCCGCGCAGCAACGCGTTGGCGATTCGGCGTTTAGCGGGCGAAACGAGTGCGACGTTCGCTTCGGAAAGAATCGGTTCGCCGGTGTTCGGGTCGAGCGCGCTCGCCAACAGGTTTTCGGCGGCGTCGACGTTTTCGAGCGATTCTAAAGCGTTGCCGGAAAGCATATTAACCCAAGGCGCGGAAGCGCTCGACGCGGCGTAATAGGTCGAATACGCGGTTCCGTTCCATTGGTAAAGGTTGGAGACGCCGAGAATCATATCGGCGACGCGTTTTTCCTTGTTGAGCGCGAGCGTTTCGCCGACTTCGCTCGCCCGATTCAAAACGACGTGCGTCCGATCGAAGAAGACGGCTTCGCGCGTAACCGGAACAATGAGACCGCGTTTCGTCGTTTCCGGCGTCTCGATGTAATCTTCGCCAAAACCGACGTTCGGGTAAGCGGCGCCCGGTTCAATTTCGACCGCGGCGTCGGCGATCGACGCGAAACCGGGGATTTTTTCGCCGTTGAGACGCGTCGGAATCGTCGTAATAAGTTTCGACAAACAAAAGACTTCCGATTGATAAGATTCGAGGATTCGACTGTAAATCAGTTGACCGGCGATCGTCGCGAACGCGGAAACGTCGACGCCTTGAAACGATTCGGCAAGCGAACCGACGTTCGGGTTGAGTTCGCGCACCCATTCGGAACCGTTTGGAACGAGCGCTTCCGCCAAGTCGCGGAGACTAAAGTCGTCGGCGCGAAGTTCTTTCTTAACAAGGGCTTCCGAAAGATGCTCGACGGTTTTTTGCGCGCCGTCGAGTTCGTAGCGTCGTTTCAATTCGCGGTATTTAATAGCGGACATTGAGCGGCCTTTCTAGAGGGAAAGAAGGAGTGTTTTAAAAAAAACGTCGCATCCGCAAAGGTTGCGATAAAAACGGTTGCGACGCTTGCGCTAAATTGAAGGGGCGCGCGTCGCGTTTTAGCGACGAATCGCCGCGACAAAATTTTCGATTGGGGCGTTTTCGTCGAGTTCGGCGCGCGACTTCGAAACGATCGGCTCGGCGGCGGGACGCGGCGGCGTTTGAGCGCGGCGTTCGTCGGCGAATTTAATCGCTTCGCGAACGACGGCGACTTGCTCGTCGATAAGGCGTTGCGCGGAAACAAGATCGCGCGATTCAAGCGCGATTTCGAGGAACGACGAGGCGCCGAGCGTCAGACGAAGAGCGTCGTCGTCTTCTCGCGCGAGTTTTTCGAGCAAAAGCCGCGCGATTTCGAAACGTTTCAACGCGTCGTCGCGTTCTTCTTCAAGGCGTCGCAACCGTTCGTCGCGAGGAGCCGTCGAGGAAGAAACGGTCGGCGAAGCGAAATGATTGTCGTTGTAACCGTTGGAAATAGCGTCGGTTAACGACTGCGATTCAAAAAGACCGGACGTCGTCGCCGGGTCGGCGACGAGATCGACGCTGCGAACGCGAACGATTTTGTCGACGACTTGCGCGCCGTTTTCGAGCCGAACGACCGCTTCGACGTTGTGCGAAAACCCAAAATTTTCCGGCGCTTTCTCCGCGTCCCAAAGCATTTGCTCGGCCAACGGATGTTTCGGATTGAAATGAAAGTCGCCGTAAAGCCCGTTTTCTTGAAGCGTTACGTTCTTGATCGAACCGACGCGATCTTGGTACTTGCGCGACTCGTTCGGCGAACCGTCCGGATGATTGACGTTGACCTTGGCGTTTTCGTAAAGCGGCGCCGCGTCGCGAAGCGTTTCGAGCGGGTAAACTCTGTTGTTGCGGCTTTTAACGCCTAAAATCTTGACGCCGGAAACGACGCCGTTCTCTTTGTCGATTTTGCGTTGCGGCGACGCGAAATCAAAAAATTCCAACACGTTCTCGTTGTTCATAACGCGCTTTCAATATTGAGGTTAATTTTATTGCAAAGGAAAGACGACTGTTAGTCGTCGCTTTTTTCGCCTTGCGTAAGTTCTTGACGTAATTGACGTTGTAACGCTCGTTCGCGGTTGGGGTCGAGACCGTAACGCATCGCCGCCGTTTGCGGGGAAATGACGCCGGCGTTCATCAAAATTTCGTCGGCTTGCGCTTCGCTGAGGCGGTCGCGCACCGCGAGCGACGGCGGAATCGCTTGAATCGAGACGCGGCGACCGACGTCGTCCGGGAGCGCGCCGCGAAGAACGGCGTCCTCGACGACGCGCCAAACGATTTTCATATCTTCTTTAATGAGTTCGTGTTGCATTCGCTCGAAGTTGCGAACTGCGGGGCCCTCGGCGACGCTCGTCGAGGAGTAGTTGGCGTTGGAGGCGTCCGAACTTAACATAAATTCCGGAATCGTCAGGCGCGCGGCGATCGCTCGCAGTTCCGCTTGCAAAATTTGAACGTAACGGGTCGCGTCGATTCCGGCGATTGGAAATTCGTAGTCGACGCCGGCGGTCGCGTCGACGATCGTGCCCGGTTGAAAACGTTCGCGCGGCGGCAAGTCGTGGTTGGATTGGTTTTTATCGCGAACGAAGCGACGAATGCTTTCCTGGGAGCCGTTGGCGTGTTTGCGAATCAGCGCGATCGACGACTGAATTTCGGCGACGACGCTCATATTGCGGAGTAATTTTTCGGCGCGTCGCAAGTTGTCGCGCACCGGATAAAGCAATGGAACGCCGCGACTTACAGTCGAATCGACGTTCGCTTTGCGGTGTTGAATTTTCGACGCGTCGACAAAAACGTCGTCGATCCAGTAACCGAGAATTTTCTCGGCGTCGCGTTTTTCGGCGACGATTCCGCAACGCGTCGAGCGAGCGTTATGTCCTTGCGGCGTCTTGACTTGTTCCGGTTCGACGAAACGGACGACCGTCTTTCCGGCGTCGTCGCGGAAAAAGCGAAGAAAGACCTCGCCGTCGCGGTCGTAACGGCGTAAAATTTCTTGTTGACGCTTGAACCAATCGTTCGCGACGATAAAATCGACGATAATATCTTGCGTTTTTTGAGCGAGTTCCGCGTCTTGGGCGTCGCGCGCCGTCGCTTGATATTTGTGCCCGAAACCGACGACGTAATTAACGCGGTTTTCTAAAGCGTTGATAGCGAACGGGTTGTTTAAGCAAAGTTCGCGAGAGATTCGACGGGCGGCGGCGTTGAAAATCTCCGTGTCGGTCGACTCGCTCATCGAATACGATAACGCGCCGAAAGTAAACGGGTTAGGATCGTCGTAGGCGAAACGCGATTCCAACGTCGAAACGACGGCGTCGGCGGATAAAACGCCGTTGAAGGGCAAAGGACGGGACATTGTAACTCCTGAAACGTTAACGTTTAAAAGAATTCGGTTCGATTCGCGCCGAAATCGCCGCGGCTAAAGGTTTCTTCGACGGACGTTTCCGTCAACGCCGTTAAAACGCGCAGCGCCATTTCGAGCGCGTCCGGGCCGTCGTCGTGGGCGCCGCAAGGGAACGCTTGAAGTTGCTCGAGCAGCAGCTCGTTTGACGGATTGTCGCGAAGAAAACGGAGTTTGCGTTTGGATAACGGCGCGCCTAAGCGGCGTATCCTAACGTTTTTGTTGAGGCGGTTTTCGATGGGGAAAATCGCCGCGTCGGGAACGCCGCGTTCGCGAAACGAGCGTTCCAGTTCGTCGCGCAGAAGCTCCTGAAATTGGTTCGTTTCGACCGCGAAAACGTCGGGGCGATAACGGCGCCAAATTTCGAACGCTTCGTCGACGAGTTCGGAAGTCGGAAAACGACCGAGCGTCGCGTCGATAAAAATCGTACCGTCGGGGGCGAGCGCTGCGACGACGAACGCGGAATAGTCGCCGACCGAAGCGTCGCGGCCTTTGCTCGGGTCGAGCGCAAGCGCCGTTGCGACAACGTCTTGCGGGAACGCGTCGGCCCAAACGTCGTCGAAGTATTCGTCCGGAAATTCGTTGTATTCGGTCGCGACCGGCGAGTTTTGCTTTTCGCGTAAAAAAACTTTTTCGCCGCTTTCGATTCGCATTTTCATTAGGTCGAGGAGCGATTCGTTTTCGGGCCAAAGAACCTCGGCGCCGGCGTTCATTTCGTCGAAACGTTCGCGGTAAAACTCGTCGGCGCGGCGGTTTGCGTCGGCGTCGGACGAAAGATAAATCGCCTTCCATTCGTTCCAAAGGTCGACCGCGTTCGGAAAACGCAAAATCGCCGGGAAACTTTTGCCGATCCAAGCCGGATTTGAAAGAAGTTCCCAACCGATCGCCTCCGGGTGAAGCGCGGTCGCTAAGTTGACGACGTTAGTCTTGACGTCGCCGGCTTTTAGGAGCGCGCCGAAAAACCAGCGGCGAGAGCGTTCGCGACGCGTTTTCGAAACGATGTGGTCGTCGTTTTGCAGGTCGTCGCCGATAATTAGCGTCGGACGGCGTTGCCGTTCGCGACGTCCGCGCAACTTTTGACCGGTTCCGTAACACTCGATCGCGACGCCGGAGCTGAACGCAATTCGATTGGAGCGCGCCGACCAACGCAACTTTTGCGGTTCGAGGTAATAGCGGCTAATGCGCGAGTTCTCTTCAAGTTCTTTAACAATATTGTTTAGATGGTTTTGCGCTTGCGAACGAACGTCGGAAACGAGCCAAATATACGACTCGCGACCTTCGAGCGCTTCGCGGAGCGGGTAAGCCAAGGCTCCAAGCGTCGATTTGGCGGCGCCGCGCGGCGCTAAAAAGTTCAACTTAAAACCGCGCCGCTCGGCGTTCGCTTCGACCGTTTCCGCAAACCAACGGTGCGCTTTCGAAACGGGAAGCGTAAAGTAATGCGGTAAAAAGAATTGCGCCCAATCGACAAGATTGGCGAAACGGCGCGTCAAAACGTCGTTTTCAGACGTCGAGCGCAACGTTTGGCGAGCGATTTGGACGAGTCGGCGCGTTTGCATCGGCGGAAACCTTTGAAAGCGATTAAAGTTGTAAACGTTTGGAAATATTCGGTTAGCTTAACGTTTGTAGAAGCGCGTCCAATTTGGCTTCGAGTTTTTGACGTTCGGTTTCGTCGGCAAATTCGTTTGCGATCGTCGCGCGGAGGCGGGCGAAAAGCGTCTTGATTTCCTCGACGGAAATCGCGTCCGCTTTAACGCGCCCGTACCGATCCGGGCGAAGGCGCTCGAGCGACCAAGTCGCGGCGCGCCAATTTTTCGCGTCGAGAGCGGCAGTTTTAACTTGCTTTAAGAAAAAGACTTCCGCTTGCTCCTGCGCTTGCTTGAAATCGCGTTGGAAATCGGCGTCGTCGGCAAGAGCGTCGAGGATTTCTTGCGGTTCCCGTTTGAAGTAGCGCGCCGCCGTGTCGAGCGACGCGCCGAGCGCGACGACCGCGAGAAATCCGTTCTTGTCGGTCGCCGAAAGCGCTTTTTTTTTCGTTTTTCGTTTTGTCGTCGTCATAAAGTTTTACGGCGTAAACGCCTTTTTTAAAAGTTTAACGTTTATTGTCGGTCGCGTCCGAGATATTCGAAGGAAACGACGGCGCGTCCTAAGGAGCCGGCGCGGCGCGAACCTTCGACTTTGCCGCGACCAAATTTCGACAAGGAAACGGCGCGCCAACAAGTCGAACGTTTGCAGTGGTTTATAATCGACGGATGACTCGAAGTAATACTGAAGCGAAGCGAACGGTCGCGATAAAGGTCGCCGAGCGTTTCGAGAAACGCCGTTCCGATTCCTAACCCTTGATAATCCGGGAGAACGACAAGACGCGTTACCCGGCGTCGACCGACCGCGCCAAAAATCGGAAGCGTCGCGCAAAAGGCGACCGGCGTTTCGTCCCAAAACGCTAAGTAGCATTGCGCCGAGGGATGCAGCGAACCGCTTAAATAGTGATGCTTCGCAAAACGGGGCCAGTCTTTTTTATCGCCGCGCAGGATTTCGAGCTTAACGCGGGGGCGCCGAAGACGCCTCCTTGTCAGTTTTCCGGTCGCCATATCGAGAACCCAATCGGGCTCGAGCCAATCGACGACGTCGTAATGACAGGAGAGCGCGACGAAACGTTTTTGAACGAAGTTTTTGCGGATTCCGTCGGCGACGGCGGCGGAGGCGGTTTTCGCGACCGTTCGGTCGACGACGCTTGTAAACTCGTCGAAAACAACGAGTTCCGACGGCGAGTCGAGGAGCGCGCGAGCGAGTTCGCAACGGAATTTTTCGCCGTTGCTCAACGTCGCGAACGGTTGCGCCCAACTCGGCGGCGAAGCGAAACCGACCGTCGTCAGCATGCGGACGATCTCTTTCATCGGGCGTTCGCCGAAGTTGTCGATCGTCGCCTTGTCGGTCGCCCAATCGGCGCCTCGGAAGATTTCGGACGCGTAAATCGTTTGCGCGACGGAACTTTTGCCGCTTCCGGAGGGGCCGACGATTAGACCGATTCGCCAATTTTCGTCGAGACTCGGCGGCGGTTCGAACGAAATAATTTTTTCCGTTTTGGTTTCGATCGGCGCGTCGAACATACCGGCGATCGCGCGCACTCGGAACGAATCGTAAACCGGGGACGCGAGGCGAAGCGTTTGCGTTTGGGGAGATTTTTCCAACGTCGTTTCCTTTCGAACGAGAAAAAAAGAGAAAACGGAAAACTTTTAAAGGTTGACGACTCGGCACTTGCGACCGGAGCGCGTCAGCTCTTCGAAACACTCGCGTTGTTCCTCTTCGTCTTCGCACTCGACGATAATTTGAAATAAATTGGGAATCGCGACCGGCGTGGGCTCTTGAAGCGATTCGTCGTCGCTCGGAAAGGCAACGTTAAACTCTTCGCCGATAAAGCGTTCGAGCGTTTCGTTTGTCGCTTCGAAGTCTTCGAGGAGGCGCGCGACCGCTTCGTCGTCGCGTTCGGCCATCGCGCCGATCGGATCGTGAACGAGCAACAACTCTTTGGCTTCACGTTCGTTAAGGTCGACGACAAGAACCGGAACCTCGGCGTCGGAAGAAACGTCGGCGCGCAGGTGCCCGTCGATTAGGGCGAGGGAACCGTCTTCCGTTTCGCGGGCAACGAGCGCGTCGGCGTAACCGATCGATTGCAGAACGCTCTTCATTAAGTCGCGTTGTCGCTTGGGATGGAGACGCCAATTATCGGCGCAGGGGGTTAATTCGGACGCTTTGACGAAACGTAATTCTTTGACGCGGTTGCGCATCGCGGGAACTCCTTGCGAGTGGAAAATACTTTGAATAAAGACTTAGCGTCGTCGGGAAAACGCGGGCGGTTCGCGTTATTCGGCGAGCGAGCCTTCGAGTTTGTCGAGACGTTCGCTAACCTGACGTAAACGAAGGTCTTGCGAAGAGATTTGCTTCTCGGCGTCGTAAACTTTTTCAAACGCGCGCCCGGTCGCGGCGGCGATCGCGTCGATTTTTTGAGCGCCTTGCGCGGTTTGCTCCGCGATGGCCGCAAGTTTCGAGTGAACCGAGAAAAACCAAGGAGTTAGCGTCGAAACAATACCGAGCGCCAACCCGGTCGAAGCGTTCCATTCCATCGGCGATTCCTTTCTTTAAAACGGACGCGAGCGCGTTCGCAGTTGTGGTAAACGTTGTAAAAAAACGGTTTGTCGGCAAAGCGGTCAGCGGGTTTTGGTCGCGAAAAAACCGCAATAACCAAAAGCGAAAACGATCGTGAAAGCCAAGGCGGCGTTCCAAAAATCGCGAAATTTCGACGGCGGCGCGTCGTCGGTCGAAGCGTCGTTTTTGTCGTTGTTGCAAGTCGCCGGTATTCCGACGTTTAACGCTTCCGGTTTTTGGGGGACGGCTTCTGAGGGAAGGGACGGCGGCGCTTGTTCCGCGTCGGCTTGAATCGCGTCGGGCGCGAAGGTCGGCGAATAGTCGCAAAGCGTCTTAAGAACGCGACCGCAATAGGTTGCGTAAGCGTCGTCGCCGTCCGTTCCCCAAACGACGCCGACGATTTCGCCCGACGCGTTGTAAACGGGCCCGCCGGAATCGCCTTGCCGCGCCGGACCGTCGATTTTAAGCGTTTCGTAAGTCGCGTAACGGTCGGTTTTGACGTAACCTTTAACGACGCCGGCGAGTTCTTGCAACGTTTCGTTGGGTCCGAATCCGGCGCGCCAAACGGTTTCGCCTTGTCGCGGCCAAGACGCGGAAATCGTCAAGGCGGGAACGTCGCGAGAAGCGTCGACGCGAAGGAGCGCGACGTCGCATTCTTCGGACGCTAAAACGAGCGACGCGGCGAAGATACGTCCGTCGAGCGATTGCGCGGTAATTTGCCCGCGACCGTCCCGAAAGATGTGCGCGGCGGTCAAAACGTAACGCGTTCCGAGCGAATCGGCGACGAAGGCTCCGCTTCCTTTTTCGACGACGCGGCGCCGCGTCGGGCCCAACGTCGCGTCGGCGGCGGAATTTGTTTCTTCGTAAGCGTTGTAAACGCGAACGACGGAGCGAAGAACCCCGGCGGGCGCCGTCGCGACCGGCGGCGTCGGGGGCGTTAACGGGCAAGCGCCGTTGGGACAATTTGGCGAAAAGGCGTCGTCGAACGAAGGGGGAAACGTCGCGGTCGAATCGCCTAAAAAGAAACGGTCGAACGTTTGGGCGTTTAGCGAAGCGCCTAAGCGAGTTTCGACGCCTGTTTCTTGCAAACGGGAAGACAAGGCCGGCGGCGCGTTGCAACGGTTGCGCGGCAAGGCGTGGGAAAAACGTTGGTCGACGAAAGGCGCGTCGGCTCCGAGGGCGACGTCGCGGCTTGGAAGCGAACGCAAAAGAAGAGAGCGGGGGGCCGTCGCCGCGACGCCGAGCGCCAACGCTAAAAAAAGACGGTTGCGAACGATTCGAGTCATACGATTATTTCCTTGAAAATGGGCGCGGGTTCGGGGGAAATTCGCGAAAAGGTCGACGGGGCTTAGGATAAAGGCGCGAACGTAAACTGGTAACGATAAAACGGACTCCGGGCCAAGTCGGCGGGCTCGACGAAACGGTCGTTTAAAAAGGGAACCGAGTCGACCCCGGCGTAGCGGTCGGCCAAGGCGCGCGCTTCGGCGCAGTGGAGCGACGCGCGGCGACGAAGTTCTCGGTCGAAACGCCAAATTTCGTCGAGGCGTTCGCGTTCGCAAGTCGGCGTTAATTCGGACGTTGCGTCGTGAAATGGCGGCGGTTCGCGGTGCGGCGAAACGTCGCCGTCGTTGAAATAATCGTCGAAACAAAGTAAGCGAATCCAAGGGAGCCGCGCGAGCGCCGCCGAGCAAACGCCGTTCCAACCGTATCGAGCCGAAACGGCGCGGCGGAGGAACGCGACGCATTTTTCCGGGCGATATTCGGGCCAACGTCCGTCCGGATTCGGGCGGAAAACGTCGACTCGCCGTCGGTTGCGGCGCAAAAACGCGTCGAGCGGAACGGCGCGACCTCCGCCCGGACGCGTTTCGAGAACGAACCAATCGACGCCCCAACGCGCGACCGTCGCGACGTGTCCGTGGAGTCCGCGTCCCAACCAAGGAACGAGACCGCCCGTTTGAACGAGAAAAAGGTCGGCGTCGCGCAGCCAATTTTGACCGAGACGCAACGTAACCTCGTTGCGTTTAATCGGTTGCGTCTCGTCGAACGGTTCGGCGAGCGAGGTGGACGAAAAAGCGGCGGCGACGGAAGCGCGCGGAGGAAACGACGACATTGGCAATTCCTTGGGAAAACGTTAAAGTTGTTTAAGCGCCGGAGTCGAACGACGTTGCGAAGGCGAACGGGGAGCGTCGGCGCGCGGACGAGGCGACGTTTCGTCGACGAACGTTTCGTCGCGCCAAGGCCAATCGTCGGGGATTTCTTCGAAACGCGGGTTGCCGCTGCGTTCTCGCCAAGCGCGCACTTCTTGGTAACGCTCGAATTCTTCGGGAGTTAAGTCGAGCGCGAACTCGTCGTCGAGAAACGCAGGGCCGCGATCGTCGCGCCGTTCGTCGCGGTTTTCGTCGCGCGGCTTTTCGGCTAAGCTGTCGCGAACGGCGCAGTAAACGCAAGGAAGACGGGTTTTGCCGCCGCATCGGGGACAGCGTTGGAAGTCGCCGACGGGGGCGTCGATTTCCGGAACGTCGGCGACGCGGACGCGGCCTTGGTAGCGGCGTATTTTGAGCGCCAGCGTGTGGCTGACGCCAAATTCTCGCGCGATCGAACGGCAGGAACGCTCGCGATTTTTTAGCGCTTGCGACAACGCTTCGTAAGTTTTTCGATCCAACATCGTTCGTTCTTTCTTGGGGGCGGACGCCGCGTAAGTTTCGGGAAACGACCGAGGCGCGGGCAAACGCGTCCGGTTAAATTTACGCGGTATTTTCAAGTTAATTTGGGAAAAATGTTAAAGTTGGGTTAACTGTGCCGAATAGGTTAATCGAAATCGGCGCGTTTCGCAAGCCTTTCGATTCCGTTTTGTAATGATTACCGTTCGTTTGCGTTTAAATTTTTTTGCGGTTTGAAAAAAGGGCGGCGTTCGGAAAATAAAGCGCTTCCGCTCGGAAAAAAAGAGGAGAAAGGAACGCGTCTCGCAAACGGTCGCGGAGCGGCGATTCGGAAAAATTGCCTTGGCGCCGTCCTTGTCGTTTGCCGGAAATCGAGTAAAATAAAAAAGATTATTTTGTCGCCGACGAACGACCCAAAAGAAACGCGACTTTGCGGCGTTTCGGTTCAATTAAGCGTCCGCAAACGCGATAGATTTAGGAAAAACAAGCGATTATGGCCGTTATACTCAACGTCGAACATCTTCGAAAACATTTTGGCCCGGAACCGGTCTTGGCCGACGTTACCTTTCAAGTGCGCGAAGGGGACAAAATCGGACTCGTCGGGCCGAACGGATGCGGTAAAACGACGCTGCTCAATATTTTAACGGGACGCGAAGAGACGGAAAAAGGCGCGATCGAGCGAATTGGCGAAATCTCGATCGGGTATCTGGAACAGCGTCCGAAGACCGATTCGCACGCGACGCTGATCGCCGCCGCTCGCGACGCGTTGGCGCCGCTTTTTAATATGCAAAAAGAAGCGGAGGAAATCGCCGTCAAAATGGGCGAAGTCGCCGACGACGCCGAACGCGACCGCTTGGCGAAGCGATACGACAAAATTCACGAAGAGCTAATGCGGAAGGACGCGTACAACGTCGAACACCGCGTCGAGCGGATTTTACACGGCGTCGGGTTTCGCGACGAAGACTTTGAAAAAGACGTCGCGACGCTCAGCGGCGGCGAACTTAACCGCTTGGGATTGGCGAAGTTGCTTCTCGAAGAGCCGGATATTATGCTCCTCGACGAACCGTCGAACCACCTCGACTTGGCGGCGACCGAATGGCTCGAGGACTTCCTGAAAACGACGCGGGCGGCGGTGATTCTCGTCAGCCACGACCGTTACTTCCTCGACCGCGTAACGAACCGCACGTTCGAACTTTACGCCGGAACGGTCGACGATTATCCGGGAACTTCACGAAGTACCTCGGCTTGAAGGAAGAACGCCTCGCGGTTCAGACGAAAACTTACGAGAAATACGTCGAGGAAGTCGAGAAAGCGAAAGACTTTATCCGCCGCCACCATTACGGAATGAAGGCCGCGCAAGCCGAAGACCGTCGCAAAAAATTGGAACGGCTCGAAGAGAATCCGCCGGAACTGCCGCGCAACGTCTCGGCGCCGCCGATGCAGTTCCCGCCCGCGTCGCGCACCGGCGACATTGTGTTTCGCGTTGAAGGGTTGACCAAGGGATACGGCGAACGCACCCTCTTTAAAGACTTTACGTTCGACGTGCAACGCGGCGAACGTTGGGCGATTCTCGGCCCGAACGGTTGCGGAAAGACGACGTTCTTGCGCTGCTTGCTCGGCGAGGAGACGCCGGACGACGGCGCCGTCCGTTTCGGGCAAGGCGTCGAAGTCGGTTATTTCGACCAACAGTTGCGCGTCGTCGACGATCAAACGCCGGTCGTCGACGCGATTCGCCCGAAAAAGAAGGTGTTCGAAGACTTGCAGCGCCGCAAACTGCTCGGCGCGTTCGGGCTTTCCGGCGATCAGCAACTCTTGAAAGTTTGCAACTTAAGCGGGGGCCAACGGTGCCGCGCCGCGTTGGCGAAACTCGCCGCCGACGACCCGAACGTTCTTATCCTCGACGAACCGACGAACCACCTCGACCTCTGGGCCCGCAAGGCGCTCGAAAAGGCGATTCGCGATTTTGAAGGAAGCGTTATCTTTATTAGCCACGACCGTTACTTTGTCGACCAAGTCGCCGACAAATTGCTCGTCGTTCAGCCGAACGCGACGTATAAAATCGTCGACGGGAATTACTCGACGTTCCGTCATATGGTTGCGAAGGGGCTGATGGCCGACCCGTTCCTTCCGAACGCGCTTGACGAACCGTTCGAGCCGGAGAAAAAATCGGGGAAAGCGCCGGTCAAGGCGAACTCGAACCTCGCGCGCCGTTCGTCGCTTGAAAAGAAGCCGACGAACCGTAAAGCCGCCGCGCCAACGATTTCCGCGCCGTCGACGCCGAGCGTTCCGAAAGCCGGCAAGGGGAAAAATCGCGGCGCCGTCCCGAACCTCGACGCGAATCGGACGAACGGCGTTCCGAGCGGCAAGTCGAAACCGTCCGACCCGACGAAGTACGCCGAAGCGAACTTCAAAGCGTCGCAAGGCGCGCCCGCGACCGATCCGAAAGCGAAGAAAGAAAAACGGAAACGCAAGTTCCCGTTCCGCAAGGTTTCCGACATCGAGGACGAAATTTTCATCCGCGAAACCCGGCTCGCGTCGCTCAACGAGGACGCGCTGAAGCCGGAAATCCTTCGCGACGGCGCGAAAATTAAGGAGTTGCAAGCGGAAATTACCGCCGAGCAAGAGGCGATCAAGCTCCTGTACGAACATTGGGACGAAGCGACCGAGCTGAACTGGTAACGTCGCGTCGAGGCGGCGGAACCTCGTTAAACGATTAAATTTCAAGGAGAAACGCAATGACGATCGGCGGTTGGATTAGTATGACGCTCGCGATCGGCGCGACGACCGGGCTTTTGAGCTGGTGTTGTTGGAAAATTACGACGACGCCCGACGTTACTTCAGACGCGACGGACGACGAGTAGCGCCGCGTTCGCTTGAACGATGGAACGGCGTAAGGGATTTAAAATAACGGTTTAATTCGGCGCAAGCGCGTTTGGGTAATCGACGCGGCGTCGACGGGGGCGGATATGTCGCGGCGCGACCAAGGACGTGAAAAAGAACATTGGGGCTCGAGCGTAGGCGTCGTGTTGGCGGTCGCCGGCGGCGCGATCGGTTTGGGAAATTTTTTGCGATTTCCCGGTCAGGTCGCGACTTACGGCGGCGGCGCGTTTATGATACCGTATTTTGTCTCGATGTTGATCGTCGCGCTTCCGTTGGCGTTGTCGGAATGGGCGCTCGGGCGCAACGGCGGACGTCGCGGTTACCATTCGCAACCGGGCGTTTACCGCGCCGCGGGGGGCGGCAAGACGTTTTGGGGCGTTTGCGGCGGTCTTTGTTCTCTCGCTCCGCTCGTCATCTGTATGTATTACGTCTTTATCGAGTCTTGGTGCTTGCTTTACGCGCTCCAATATCTCGGCGGATGTTTGAAACCGCTCGGCTTGGGTTTTTCGCTCTTTCCGTCGCTCGACGCCGGATTGAAGTTAAACGATTCCGCGAGTTACGAAGCGTTTTTCGCGCGGTTTGTCGGAATGAGCGGCGGCGACGGCTCGTTGTTCCGCGATATTTTCTCGTCGCCGTTGTTGTTGGCGACGGCGGCTTGCGCGCTTGCGAATTTTGCGCTGATCTATTGCGGGATCGCCAAGGGGATCGAGCGGTTTTGCAAGATCGCGACGCCGCTTTTGCTTCTTTGCGCCGTTTTGGTGATTTTGCGCGTTGCGACGTTGGGAAACCCTACCGGCGTCGCGGGGCAAAGTTTCGTCGACGGGCTCGGCTTTATGTGGAACCCGACGCGTCCTCTGCTCGACGAAAGCGGCGCGGTCGTCGGGCAAGCGAGCGTTTGGACGGCGCTGGCGAACCCGGAAGTTTGGCTCGCGGCGACGGCGCAAATTTTCTTTTCGGTGTCGATATGTCTTTGCGCGATCACGTCTTACGCGAGTTACGTTAAGAAAGACGACGATATCGCGCTTTCCGGCGTAACGGCGGTCGCGGCGAACGAGTTTTGCGAAGTTGCGCTCGGCGGGCTGATGACGATTCCGGCGGCGATTATGTTTTTCGGCGTCGCGGCGGCGGGGAATTTCGACAGTACGTTCGCGATGGGGTTCGTCGTCTTGCCGAACGTTTTCGGACTGATGGCCGGGGGCGAGTTTTTCGGTTTCCTCTTCTTTAGTTTACTCTTCTTGGCCGGATTGACAAGCTCGATTTCCTTGGTTCAGCCGACGGTCGCGCTGACGCAAGAGGCGTTTCGCTGGTCGCGCGGCGTCAGCGTCGCGGCGACGCTGACGGTTAACCTTGTCGGAATCGGAATCGTTTGTTGGTTTACGAAGAATTTGGCGGCGCTCGACTCGTTCGACTTTTGGCTCGCGAACTTTACGCCGTTTGTTTTCGCGCTCCTGCAAACCGTTTTAGTCGCTTGGGTTTGGGGCGCGGACAAGATGACGGCGGAGTTGGAGCGCGGGGCGAAAATTCGGGTTCCGTCGGCGCTTGGCTTTGTCGTTAAGTACGTGTCGGCGCCGTATTTGGCGATTATTTTCGCGTTTTGGCTTTGGAACAACTTAGGCGCGCGGCTCGCTGGAATCGCGGACGACCGAGCGGCGCAAGTTTCGCTGGCGTTCATCGGCTTCTTAACGGCGGCGTTGATCGTCGTTTCGTTGAAAGCGTCG
The DNA here is from genome assembly GCA_017937685.1 of Thermoguttaceae bacterium. Classification (GTDB taxonomy): domain Bacteria; phylum Planctomycetota; class Planctomycetia; order Pirellulales; family Thermoguttaceae; genus RUG369. Next base: position 22,678 of record JAGBDD010000061.1, read on the forward strand.
CGACGTTGGCGGCGCGAGGAAGAGGACGCGGCGCGAACGGAACGATCGCAAAATATTTCGGCGACAAAATAAAAACGTTAAACGTTTAAACGGCGACGGTTAAGGACGCGTCGAGGACGCGTTTCGACGGCGCTTGGGAAGGCGGAGGCTCGAATGGCTCGCGAAAAGAACGGTAAAAACGAACATTGGGAATCGAACTTAGGCGTGGTGCTGGCGGTCGCCGGGAGCGCGGTCGGATTGGGGAACTTTTTGCGTTTCCCGGGTCAGGTCGCGACTTACGGCGGCGGCGCGTTTATGATTCCGTATTTTATCTCGATGTTGATCGTCGCGATTCCGATCGCTTGGTCGGAATGGGCGCTCGGTCGATACGGCGGACGAAACGGATGGCGCTCTCTTCCGGGGATGTATCGCGAAGCGGGGAATCGCAAGACGTTTTGGGCGGCGAGCGGCGGTTTAGTCGCGCTGGTGCCGACCGGCATTTGTATGTTTTACATTTTTGTCGAAGCGTGGTGCCTGCTGTACGCGTTGCAATATCTCGGCGGATGTTTGCGTCCGTTGGGAATCGAGTTTTCGTTCTTCCCGACGGTCGAATCCGGGTTTAAGCTCGGCGATTCCGCGTCTTACGAGGCGGCGTTCGCGAACTTTGTCGGAATGAACGGCGACGGCTCGCTCTTCCAAAATTTCTTTAAATCGCCGGTGGTGTTGGCGACGCTTATCTGCGCGGCGGCGAATTTCGCGTTAGTTTATTGCGGGATTGCCAAAGGAATCGAACGGTTCTGCAAGCTGGCGACGCCGCTTCTTCTGCTCTGTTCGGCGTTGGTGATTTTGCGCGTGTCGACGTTGGGTAACCCGACCGGCGTCGAGGGGCAAAGTTTCGTCGACGGGCTCGGTTTTATGTGGAACCCGTCGCGACCATTGCTTAACGAAAGCGGCGCGGTCGTCGGGCGAACGAGCGTTTGGACGGCGCTGGCGAACCCGGAAGTTTGGCTCGCGGCGACGTCGCACATCTTCTTTTCGGCGTCGTTGTGCGTCGGCGCGATCGCGACTTACGCGAGTTACGTTCGCGCGAATAAGGATATTGCGCTTTCGTCGTTGACGGCGGTTTCCGCGAACGGTTTTTGCGAAGTCGCGCTCGGCGGGCTGATGACGATTCCGGCGGCGGTGATGTTTCTCGGCGTCGCCAACTCCGAAAGTTTCGCCAGCACGTTCACGATGGGCTTTATTGTCTTGCCGAACGTGTTTGGATTGATGCCGGGCGGCGAGTTTTTCGGCTTTTTGTTCTTTAGTCTTCTCTTCATCGCCGGAATAACGAGTTCGGTGTCGCAAGCGCAACCGGCGGTCGCCTGGACGAAGGAGACGTTGCGGTTGTCGAACGGGGCGAGCGTCGCGCTGACGGCGGCGGTCGCGTTGACCGGAACGGCGATCGTATGCTGGTTTACGAAGAACGCGGCGGCGCTCGACGCGTTCGATTTTTGGATCGCGACCTTTATGCCGTTTGTCGTCGTTTTCTTACAAACGACGTTGGCCGCTTGGGTTTGGGGCGCGGACAAAATGACCGCCGAACTCGACCGAGGCGCGAAAGTTCGCGTTCCGCGGAGTTTCGGATTTGTTATTAAGTATATAACGACGCCGTATTTAGCGTTGGTTTTTGCGTTTTGGTGCTTCAAAAACGGGAGCGGACGGCTCGCAGGCGTCGCGCAAAATCCGGTCGAAGCGTTGGTCGTTCTTTTCCTTATCGCGATCGGAGCGACGCTGATTGGGCTGACGATTCGGGCTTCGAAACGTTGGCGCGCCGAGGAAGAGCGAGCGGAACAAGAACGCGGCGCCAACGACGCGTCGGCGTGAAATTAGTTGATTTTTTGAGGAAAATTGAGCGAGCGCGCTAGCGTTTTCGGCGTCGACCGCGTATAATAAAGAAGGGCGCGACGGGCCGCGATGGAAAGCCGACGGCCTTGAAAGGTAAATCGCGCGAGGAGAGGAGGAACGCGACGGCAATGGAACGGAATCAATGGATTTTGTCGGCGACGCGCAACGCGTCGAGAAATAACGCCTCGGCGGAGCGCTCGGTCGTTCTTAAAGCCGAAGGGCTTGTGAAAATTTACGGGAATCGTCGGGTGGTCGACGGCGTGAGTTTCGAGGTGCGCGAAGGGGAAATCGTCGGGCTTCTCGGAGCGAACGGCGCCGGGAAAACGACGAGTTTCCGAATGTCGTGCGGGCTGATTCCGGCGAACGAGGGGAAAATAACCCTTAACGGACTCGACGTAACGTCGTGGCCGATGTACCGTCGCGCTCGAGAAGGACGGCTCGGGTATTTGCCGCAAGACCGCAGCGTTTTCGGCGCGCTGACGACCGAACAGAATCTCGTCGCGGCGATGGAATTTCTCGGTTATTCTCGCGCCGAACAGAAAATCGCGCTCGAGGAATCGCTCCAAAAGTTCAATTTGAAACACATTCGAGCGACGAAAGTAGGGATGGGCGGTTCCGGCGGACTGTCCGGCGGCGAACGGCGGCGCCTTGAGATCGCGCGAGCGCTTCTCGCGAAACCGCGAATCTTGCTTCTCGACGAACCGTTTGCGAACGTCGACCCGATCACCGTCGAGGGGATTCAAGCGGTCGTGCGGCAGTTGGCCGACGAAGGCATTTCGGTGCTTATCACCGACCACCAAGTCGACGAAACGCTCGCGATCACCGATCGCAGTTATATCGTCAGCGCCGGCAAGGTGTTGTGCGCCGGAACCCCGATCGAAGTTCTGTCGAATCCCGCCGCGGTAAAATTGTATTTTGGCGCCAAAGCGGAGTTTAGTCGTAAAAGAATTTTGGAAAAATTGGGGTTGAGCGAAGAGGATTTGCCGCCGATCGCGGCGCTCGAAGCTCAAACGGAGGGCGCCGCGTCGCCAAGAGAAAACGACCCGACTCCGCAAGAATCGCGCGAGCCGCGTCGCGTGTCGCTGACCTTGAGCCGTCGCGTTTCGGGGCCGCCGCGCCAAACGCCGTCGCCGCTTGAAAATCGAACGCCGAATCGTTTCGTGGAAAAAATGGGAAGTCTTTTTAAGAAAAAGAGATAGCGACGCCGCGTCCGAGAAGAAAGCCGCTTGCGAAAGCGGCTTTTTTTTTGCGTCGCGACGCAAGGAAACGAGGCGCGCCGGGCGTTGCCAAGCGAGATGGGACGGCTCGAAACGCAGACGGTTCGCTCGCCGAACGTTTGCCAAGCGAGATGGGACGGCTCGAAGCGCAGGGAGGTTCGCTCGCCGAACGTTTGCCAAGCGAGATGGGACGGCTCGAAGCGCAGGCGTTTCGCTTGCCGAACGTTTGCCAAGCAAGATGGGACGGCTCGAAGCGCAGACGGTTCGCTCGCCGGGCGTTGCCAAGCAAGATGGGACGGCTCGAAGCGCAGGGCGGTTCGCTCGCCGAACGTTTGCCAAGCGAGATGGGACGGCTCGAAGCGCAGGGCGTTTCGCTTGCCGAACGTTTGCCAAGCGAGATGGGACGGCTCGCGATAAAGAGTCGCGTAAGAGAAACGGCGCCGATCCGGAAAAAGCGGCGATAAAAAAAGCGGCTCGTCTTGCGACGAACCGCCTTTTGCGTCAACTCAAACCGCTTGAATCAAACGGTTGGCAAGAACAAACTCAGTTGAGTTCGCTCCAGTCGATCTTTTCGTAACCGTTTTCGTATTCCGGACGGACGAGTTTCGCAACGCCCGGGGTTTTGAGATCGGCGAGGTTGGTAACTTCGAGTTTCTTCGCGTCCCATTTGATGGTTTCGCCGCGTTTGCCGGCTTCCGGAGCGGTCCAAACGGCGAGGTTGCCGAGGAGGATCGTTTCGGTGAGCGGGCCGGCGAAGTTCGGGAAGTTGCTCCAGCAGAGTTCCGGTTTGTTTTCTTGAATAGCGGTGAACCATTCGAGCTTGTTGCGGGTGTCGAAGTTGCCGGAGTGTTCGTCGGTCGGGGCTTTGCGCCATTCGACGTTCTTGATTTCTTCGAGGGCTTTGCCGCCTTCGGCGCGGAGTTCGTAACGTTGAGCGTAGTCGTCCGGGCTGTAAGCGCAACCTTTGGTGCCGATGATGATCGCGCCGGAGTCGGTCGGTTTCGTGATGCCGTATTTTTCGAAGATCGAGGCTTCCGGTTTCGTCTTGGCGTCGAACCAGGAAACTTCGACGGCGTCGCGCCATTCGTTAGCCGGGAATTGGAACCAAATCTTGCTCAACGCCGGGAAGGAGTTGAAATCGTGGCCGGAGGATTCCGCGACGACTTCGGTCGGGAATTTCAGGTCGCAAGCGCCGTACGGCATATTGGCGGTGTGGCACGCCATGTCGCCGAGCGAACCGGAACCGAAGTCCCACCAACCGCGCCATTGGAAGGAGTGGTAGATGCCCGGCCAGAATTCGCGTTTCGGAGCCGGACCGATCCAGCTGTCCCAATCAATGTTCTTGAGAGCGGCTTCGATTTGCTTTTTCTTTTCGGCGATTTCGTCGTCGGCGATATCCGGGTCTTCCGCTTTGATTTGCGCGGCGAATTTTTCCATCGTCATATCGCGATTCGGCCCTTGAGCCCAAATCGGACGGTTCGTCCAAATGTGGACGGCTTTGATTTCGCCGATGACGCCGGCTTTAATTTGGGCGACGCAGTTGCGCATCGAGTCGAGCGTGCTGCCTTGGTTGCCCATTTGGGTGCAGACGCCGTTTTTCTTGGCGAGGTAACCGAGGTAGCGGGCTTCGCCGATCGTGCGGGTGAGCGGCTTTTGGGTGTAGGCGTGTTTGCCGGCTTTCAACGCTTGCGCGGTGACGCAGGTGTGGGTGTGGTCCGGGGTGCTGACGACGACGGCGTCGATCTTGTCCATCATTTCGGCGTACAGATCGCGATAGTCGGTGTAGCATTTCGGTTGCTTGAAGTTTTTCGCTTGACCTTCGAGCGTGCCTTTGTCGATATCGCAGAGCGCGACGACGTTGCCGTAGATGCCGGCTTGTTGGATGTCGCTGGCGCCTTTGCCGCCGACGCCGATACCGGCGACCGCGAGGCCTTGGAGGGCGGAAGCGCGGGCGAGTTTAACGGTGTTGCCGGCGCCAACCATAAAACCGGCGCCCGCGATCGTCGAAACCTTAAGGAAATCGCGACGGGAAGTCTTAATGCTCATTAATATGCTCCTAAAATTTCAAAAAAATCGTTCGCCGCCGCGCCGCCGTTGCGGAAAGCGAGGGGGAAGCGCGGAAGCGGATCGGCGTTATTGGGTTTGGACGTTCAAAACGCCCAAATTTTTTCTCCGACGTTCATTATAACGAAAAACAGTCTTTATTTCTAGACAGGACTGTGGAATTTTTCCAAACTTTTCCTATTTTTTCTTAAATTTTTTAAAGAAAGATTTAAGTTTGGGTAAAATAATAAAAATGGGTGGTGTTGGCAAGGGGCGACGGCGGATTTTTCGGTCGTTTTTTTATCGAACGGCCTTGGGCGCCGTTGATTTTTCGTTAATATTGTTTTATATTTTAAGGTAAAGCAACGGGTAATTGGGGGGCAAACTCCGCGCGCTCGCCGTCGACGCGAGGGGCGGGGGCGACGAAGGCGCGAGAATGACGAGCGAATTTATTTTTATTTATCCGAAACGGGCGCTGAACGCGGCGGGGGCGCGTCGCGTTTTCTTCGCCCGGCGCGGTCGAACGTCGCCGTCGTCGGCTTGCGTCGAACCGTATTCGGAGACGTTGAATTTGCTTCGAATCTCGCCCGCGTCGAGCGGTTCGGGGAAATTTTACGCGCCTTACGTTTCGAAACGCGAGGGGCTGTTTTTCGCGTCGACGGGAACGTTGGCGCCGTCGAGCGTTCCTCGTTCGCTGTTTTTGGAGCTGGCGCGAGGGCAGTTGGGGCGGCTGTTGCGGAAGCGTTGCGAATGGGGCGCGCTCGGGTTGAAAATTCCGAGAAACTTGACGGAGGCGACGCGTCGGGATTTGCGGCGTTTCGCGGAGTTGGCGACGTCGGAGCGGAGCGCGCCGGGGTTTGAAGACGAATGCGCGGCGCTTTTCGACGCGTTGCGCGAGACGTGTTTGGCGACGAACGACGTTTTTTTAGAGCAAGCGATGGAAGCGCGTCGGGACGGGGCGGCGGAGCGTCCGACGGCGTTGGGGTTTTCGGCGGGCGCGTCGGCGTTCGCCGGGGAAAGAACGCCGTTTTCCGGGCCGTCGGGGTCTTCGCGGCGGCGGTTGCGGACGTGTTTTAACGTTTTTAATTCGGCGATTTCTTGGGCGGACGTCGAGCGGCGCGAAGGAACGTTCGATTGGAGCGCGTTCGACCGAGCGTTGGCGTTCGGCGAAAAAAGGGGGTGGCGAACGACGTTCGGCCCGTTGACGCGTTGGACGCCGCGAACGGTTCCGCGTTGGAGCGTCGGGCGTTCCGACGCGGAGATTGCGGAGGCGTTTTGGCGTTTTGTCGAAGCGGCGGTTTTGCGCGCCGGGCTTCGCGTCGGGCGTTGGATCGTCGCGACGAACGTCGAACGGGGCGAAGGAAATCCGACTCCGGAGACGCGGTTCGCGGCGACGGAGGAAGCGGCGCGGCGGATTCGGCGGCTCGTTCCGGGCGCGGAGGCGTTTTGGGGGTTCGAGCGCCCGTTCGGCGACGCGGAGCGGTTCGACGTCGCGTCGGCGGGCGCGCCTTTCGAGATCGCTTGTCGGCTGGTCGGGCGGGGAGCGTTCGACGGCGTTTATCTCGAAGCGAATTTTGGGCTGTCGCGTTGGGCGACGGCGCCGCGCGATCCGTTGGAGTTGCATTGCTTTTTCGACCGTTGGGCGACGCTTGGCGTTCCGGTTTGCGTCGCGGCCTCTTTTCCGAGCGCGAACCCGAGAAAGCGCGTCGCGACGCTCTTTTCGGCGTCGGCGGAGAACGCTTGGGGACGTTGGTTCGGCTGGGGAAAACGCGACGACGGCGCCGACTTCGACGCGTTGTTGACCGCGCCGCCGGAACTGGAAATCGACGAGTCGTTTTGGAACGAACGAACGCAGCAAGAGAACGCGCGGCGGTTCTTTTTGACCGCGATGGCGCGCCGTTCCGTCGTCGAGGCGATTTGGAGCCGTTGGGAAGACGGGCGCGACGTTTGGGAAACGGAGGGCGAAACGACGCGCGACGGAAATAACGACGTCGCGAACGACGAACGCCGCGTCGCGCAAGAAACGAATCGAACGGAGCGGGACGAGTTTCCGACTTCCGGCCTGTTCGACGAAGCCGGGCGTCCGAAACCGGCGTTGCATAAGTTGGCGGCGCTCAAACGCGCTTACTGGGGATGACGGCGGTTGCGACGGTTCGAACGACGGAATTTGAAAAGCGAGCGAAAAATGGCGACGAGCGACGGAACAAACGAGCTTTCATTAATATTAATGAAGAGAAACAAGCGAACGGCGGCAAGGGCGACGCGACGGTTAGGGCGGCGATCGAATCGCGACGGCGTCGTTTTGCTGATCGTCGCGTTGGTCGTCGCGGCGTTGACGCTCGGCGGCGCGACGCTCTTGACGTTGATGCAAACGGAGCGCGCGGCGACGCAAACTCGCGGATACGACGCGCTCGTCCGAAGCGTCGACCGGTCGGCGGTCGCGTTTTTGGTCGGAACGCTCGAAACGAGCCCGGAGGAGCGGGACAAAATTGGCGGCGTTTACGACAATCCGAGTTATTTTTGCGCCGCGCCGCTCTTGACGTTTGAAGACGGCGGAACGGCGACGTCGCGTTTTACGATCGTGTCGCCGAAATTTGAAGAAGACGAAATCGAAGGCGTTCGGTACGGGCTCGTCGACGAGTCGACGCGGCTGAACCTCGACGCCGTTCTCGCTTGGGAGGCGGAGAAGGCGGGCGCCGGACGCGACGCGCTCTTGAAGTTGCCCGGGATGACCGAGGTCGCCGCCGACTCGATTCTCGACTGGATCGACGCCGACGAAACGGCGCGGTCGAACGGCGGAGAAACGCGGTATTATACGGACGAAAAGTTGCCGTACAGTCCGCGCAACGCCGTTCCGGTTTTCCTTGAAGAGTTGCTCTTGGCGCGCGGCGTTACTCGTTTGCATCTTTACGGGACGGATGAAAACTTTACGTTCGGCGTCGAGAATATCGACGGCGGCGCGAGCGAAGATTCCGCGCTCGGCGGTTCGTTGACGGCTATTCCGGTCGCGGGAGGCTCGCGTCGACGCGGAGAGGCGGAAGCGGTTCCTTGGAAGGAGCTTTTGACGGTTTTCAGCGCCGAGAAAGACGTCGACCCGACCGGCGAGGCGCGCGTCGATTTGAACGTCGCCGACTTGGAGTTTCTTTACCAAGAGCTGGCGCCTCGCGTCGGCGAGGAGTTGGCGAAGTTCGTCGTTTGGGCGCGGCAGTTCGGCCCGACGAGCGGCGTCGACGCGAAGGACGCCGAGGGAAATCCGGTTCCGCGCGGGCGGCTCGAAACGACGGAGGTCGATTTTAGCGTTCCGGCGAGTTTTACGTTGGCGACGCCGCTCGACGTCGTCGGGACGAGCGTTTTGGTCGGCGGAACGGCGATCGAGTCTCCGCTCGCGGCGAACCGTTCGAACTCGAACGCGGAGAAAATTTTTCAGCTGCTCGACTTCGCGTCGACGAGTCCTTCGACGACGATCGTCGGCCGGGTCAACGTCAACGCGGCGCCGCGTCCGGTCTTGGCGGCGGTTCCCGGCTTGGCGACCGCGGACGTTCAGCGGATTTTGGACGACCGCCCGGCGCTCGACGAAGCGATTCCGGACGACTACCGACACGCGACTTGGCTTTATACGAAGGGCGTCGTCGATTGGGAGACGATGAAGGCGATTTACGACAAAACGACGGCGCGCGGCGACGTGTACCGCGCTCAAATCGTCGGGTTTCTCGACGGCGTCAACGTGTCGGCGCGGGCGGAAGTCGTCGTCGACGGAACGACGGAGCCGCCGCGTCAGGTCTTTTACAAGGACTTGTCGATGAACGGCAAGGGTTTTTCGGACGCGATTTTGCTCGGCGGGTCGGCGGTCGAGTCGGGCGATCCGCTCGCCTCCGGGGCCGCTTGGGACGCGCTCGACCAAGCGACGTCGGGGCTTTTTGAAATCGAGACGCCGGGGAGCGCCGCCGATCCGTTCGCCGAACTCGACCGGCAAACCGGATACCGCTTCGACGCGCCAAGCGTTCCGAACGCGACGGCGGGAGCGGACGCGGCGGCGAACGTCGACGCCTTGGACGCCGGATTGGGAACCGGGCTCGAAACGTCCGCGACCGGAGCGAGCGATCTCGCGTCGACGCCGCAAACGTTGGAGGAAACCGACCCGTTGGGCGTTCCGATCGGAGAAATCGGCGCGGAAACCGGTTCCGAAACGGCGACGCCCGCCGCGCCGACGTCGCGCCGCGACCAACTAATGAACGCGCTCCAAACGATGCGTTCGAACCGACGTTGGCGCAATTCGAACGCTCCGACCGACGGAAACGCCGCTCCGGAAGCCGCCGGCGCCGATTCGGCGACTCCGCCGCCGCTCGAAACGGAAACGCCCGCCGCGTCCGTCGGAGCGTTAGACGCGTCGGGAACGAGCGGAAGAGGCGGAGCGTCCGGCGGAGGCGGAAGAACAAGCGGAAGAGGCGGAGCGTCCGAAACGCCGCCGTTTTAGCCGCGGCAAGAGGGTTCCGAGAAAATTTTGCGAAAAATTTTCGATTTGCCCCTTGCGCTTTCGACGTTTTCGGATAAAATGAGGAAAACGTTTGAGACGTTCGGAAGTTGTCGCTCTCGTCGCGGCGCTTTCGACGACTCGGTTGGGCGCATAGCTCAGTTTGGTTAGAGCGCGTCCCTGATAAGGACGAGGTCCATGGTTCGAGTCCATGTGCGCCCACTGTAAAAAGAGTTTCGGCTTTGCGTCGAAACTCTTTTTTTTTGCCCCGAGCGGGCGACGCTTGCCGACGAACGCCGATGAAAACGCCGTCGAAATTTGTCGAACGACGGCGCCGCGGCGACGTCAAGCGCGTTCGTTGGGCGGTTAGGACGGTTGGAAACTTAACCGAGCGTTTAGAGAAAATAGGCGAGCTTCGCGGCGAGGCTTTGCGGAAACGCTAATAAATACTCTTGACGTCGTTTAGGGAAAATAGGCGAACTTTGCGACGGCGCGTTTGCGTTTCGTTGGAAAAGAGCGTCGTCGGTTCGTTGGGAAAGCGCGCGAAACGGCGTCCGGTTGCGACGCAAGCGCGCGACGTTAAAGAGTTAAGGAGAACGGCGATGAAAAAAAAGTTGAACGTCGGCTTGATCGGCTTCGGAATGATCGGCAAAGCGCACGCTTACGGCTTGGCGACTTTGCCCTTTTTCGCGCCGGGCTTGACGGTCGCGCCGCGAATTTTCGGCGTCGCGACGAGCCGAGCGGAGACGGCGGAGGCCGCGCGGCGAACGCTCGGTTGCGACTTGGCGACGACCGATTGGGCGGCGCTGATCGAGAATCCGGCGGTCGACGTCGTTCATATTTGCACGCCGAACGCGGAACACTTGCCGGCGCTTCTTGCCGCTATCCGTTGTAAAAAACCGATTTACTGCGAGAAGCCGGTCGTTTCGAAAGCGGCGGAGGCGGCGACGCTTCGGGCGGCGTTGGCGGAAACCGGTTACGACGCGCCGACGCAAGTCGCGTTCCATTTGCGGGGTTTCGCGGCGGTTCGGCGGGCGAAGGAGCTGATCGAGTCGGGGCGGCTCGGGCGCTTGGTTCGTTATCGAATCGGCTACTATCACGCGGGAGCGCTCGACGCGTCGGCGCCGTTCCGTTGGAAACACGCGCCCAACGGCGGAACGATTCTCGACTTGGCTTCGCATCTGCTCGATTTAACCGATTATTTGGTTGGACTTCCGGCGGAGTTGACGGCGACGGCGACGACCCTTTGGCCGACGCGTCCGGTTCGAGCGATTCGGGCCGACGAAACGGCGGCGGACGTTCCGACGCGCCCGGTCGAAGCGGAGGACGCCGTTTCGATTTTGACGCGAGGCCTTTTGCGACCGACGGGCGCGGACGCCGCGGCGAGCGACCCGGCGAATCCGGCGAATCCGGCGGCGTTGACCGGCGTCCTTGAAGCGACGAAGTTGGCGGCGGGCGCGGAGGACGAAATGACGTTCGAGATCGGCGGAACGCTCGGCGCGGTCAGATTTTCGCTGATGGAGCCGCACTATTTGGAATTTTTCGACGGAACGAAGCCGAGCGGCCCGAACGGCGGCGAGTCCGGTTGGACGCGAATCGCGGCGGGCGCCCGTTACGAAGCGCCGGAGAGCGACTTCCCGTCGGCGAAATCGACGACCGGCTGGTTGCGCGCGCACGTCGCGTCGTTGGCGACGTTTTACCGTTCGGTTAGCGAAGGCGGCTCGTTCGGCCCGGATTTGGCGCAGGGCCTGCGAATCCAAGACGCGCTCGACGTCGTCAAACGCTCCGTCGAAAGCCGACGTTGGGAAACGCTCTGAACGACGGAAAAGCGGGAAACGGCGGAAATTTCCGGTAAATTTCGCTTCCCCGGGGTTTATCGCAAGTCCGCTTGACGCGGCGGTTAAAGCGGGTATAATTAACGGTTCGAGCGTCGACGTCGTTGCGGCGCTCTCTTTGGAAAAGCGACCACGCGATTTTCAACGAGCGAAGGAGCGAAAAAGCGCGATGATGTTCGATTTGCAGAAACCGTTCGAACCGTCCGGAGACCAACCGAAGGCGATTCGCGCGCTCGTCGACGGCTTTCGGAACGGCGCGAAAAAACAAACGCTCCTCGGCGTTACCGGCTCCGGGAAGACGTTCACGATGGCGAACGTCATTCAGGAACTGCAGCGACCCGCGCTCGTTTTGTCGCATAATAAAACGTTGGCGGCGCAACTTTACGACGAATTTAAAGCGTTTTTCCCGAACAACGCCGTCTCCTACTTCGTCAGCTATTACGACTATTATCAGCCGGAAGCCTATATTCCGCAACGGGATATTTACATCGAAAAGGACGCGTCGATCAACGACGAAATCGACCGTTTGCGCCTCGCCGCCACCAGTTCGCTCGTCAGCCGCCAAGACGTGATCGTCGTCGCCAGCGTCAGCTCGATTTACGGCTTGGGCTCGCCGGAAGACTACAAGAATTTGACCGTTTCGCTCCGCGTCGGCGACGAGATGGATCGGGACGACTTGTTGCGTCGGCTCGTCGACATTCAGTACGAGCGGAACGACGTCGCCTTCGAACGCGGGCAGTTTCGCGTCCGCGGCGACTCGGTCGAGGTTCGCCTCTCTTACGAGGAATACGCCCTGCGCGTCGAGTTTTGGGGCGACGAGATCGAAGCGTTAAGTCTCGTCAATCCGACGACTTGCGAAAAAATCGGCGCCGTTCAAGACGCGTTTATTTACCCGGCGAAACACTTCGTCTTGCCGGAGGAGCGGATTCAAAGCGCGATCGAGCGCATCGAAGTCGAGTTGGCGGCGCAGGTGAAAAAGTTCCGCGACCAAGGAAAACTCCTCGAAGCGCAACGGCTCCAAGCGCGAACGCGGTACGATATGGAGCTGATGCAGGAAATCGGCTTTTGCCCGGGTATCGAAAATTACAGCGCGATTCTCGCCGACCGCAAACCGGGCGAGCCGCCGGAAACGCTCTTCAGCTTCTTTCCGGACGATTTCCTCCTCTTCGTCGACGAGTCGCACGTTACGATTCCGCAAATCCGCGCGATGTTCGCCGGAGACCAAGCGCGCAAAAAGAATTTGATCGAACACGGGTTCCGCCTCCCGAGCGCCCTCGACAACCGCCCGCTTAAGTTCGACGAATGGGAAAAGCGCGTCGACAAAGTCGTTTTCGTCAGCGCGACGCCCGCCGAATACGAGATTAAAGCGTCGGACGGTCGCGTCGTCGAACAAGCGATCCGACCGACCGGGCTTCTCGACCCCGTTATCGAAGTCGTTCCGGCGGATATTCAAATTAAACACTTGCGCGAGCAGATTTTAGAGCGCGTCGCCAAGAAGGAGCGCGTCTTGGTAACGGCGCTGACGAAGCGGCTCGCCGAAGACGTCGCGTCGTATTTTACGCAAGAAAACATCAAGTGCCGTTGGTTGCACAGCGAACTCGACGCGTTTGAACGGGTCGAACTTTTGCGCGACTTGCGCAACGGCGTTTTCGACGTCTTGGTCGGCGTCAACCTCCTCCGCGAAGGGCTCGACCTCCCGGAAGCGTCGCTCGTCGCGATTCTCGACGCCGACAAAGAAGGCTTCCTGCGGAGCGAAACGTCGCTGATTCAAACGATCGGGCGGAGCGCGCGGAACGTCAACGCGAAAGTTATCCTTTACGCCGACAAAATCACCGACTCGATGCGCAAAGCGATCGACGAAACGGAGCGCCGCCGTCGGTTGCAACAGGCGTACAACGAGGAACACGGCATTACGCCGGAGACGGTCAAACGCGGCGTTCGGGCCGGCATCGACGCGGAAATCGCCGCTCGCGAACGAGCGAACGAAGCGGCCGGCGTCGGCGACGAACAAGAATATATCACTCGCGAATACGTCGCCGCGCTCGAAAAAGAGATGCTCGAAGCCGCCGACGCGCTCGAATTCGAACGAGCGGCGGAACTGCGCGACCAAGTCGAAGCGCTCCGCGAACAAATCGGGAAGAAAACGACCGTCGCCGAGTTCGAACGCCAATCGAGAAAGAGCGGGCGAGGGCGCGGACGCGGCAAACGGGGCGCTCGCGACGGCTCTTCGACCGGACGTTCCCGCGTTCCGAAACCGGAGCGTTAATCGGCGTCGCCCAAAAGAGAAAAAACGAATTTTTTAACGTTGAAAACCGTTTAAAAACAAAGGAATAAAAGAAAATGAGCGAACCGACTCGAACCGAACTTTACGAAGCGATCGTCGAAGGCGACGTCGCCTCCGCCGCCGACGCGACGCAAACGCTGATCGACGCCGGATTGTCTGCCGACGAAATTTTGGACGGAAGCGTCGTTCCGGCGATGGACGAAGTCGGCCGCCTCTTCGACGAAGGGGAATATTTCGTTCCGGAACTCCTAATGGCGTCGAAAGCGACGCAAATCGCGATGGGGCTCTTGAACCCGATGATGATTAGCGCGGGCGTCGAGAAAATCGGCTGCGTCGTTATCGGAACGGTCAAGGGCGATATGCACGACATTGGGAAAAATCTCGTCGCCGCGATGCTCGAAGGC
>JAGBDD010000062.1 GCA_017937685.1 Thermoguttaceae bacterium
AAACGCCGATTTTTAAAAACTCCTAAGGCCCCATCGTTTAACGGTTAGGACACGGCCCTTTCAAGGCCGCGATACGGGTTCGATTCCCGTTGGGGTCATTCGACGTTTTTAACTTTTCCGTTTAAAAAGCCGACTTGCGTTAGCGGTTAATCTGCTTTGGCGTTGGTTCGGCGCGGCGGCAAGCGAAAACGCCGATTTTTAAAAACTCCTAAGGCCCCATCGTTTAACGGTTAGGACACGGCCCTTTCAAGGCCGCGATACGGGTTCGATTCCCGTTGGGGTCATTACGACCGCTCTTAGGAGCGGTTTTTTTGTGTTCGCGTCGAACGTTCTCTCTCGGCGTCGTCGATTTCGAGCGTTCGTCCGCCCTCTTATTTCACGCGTCTTCCGCATTTTAACGCTTCGACGCGTCCTCCTTCCCCTCTTTCCCGTTCGCGAGTCGAAAAATGGCCCCGGAAAAAAAAGATTTTAATCAAACGGTTTACAATGAAGATTTGAGCCGCGATATGGAGGCGTTGATCGCGATCGCGATTCGCGAAGACTCGCAAACGGACGGCGACCTGACGAGCCTCGCGTTGATTCCGGACGACGTCCCGGGTCGCGCCGCGGTCGTCGCTCGGGAAGCGGGCGTCGTCGCCGGCCTCGTTTTCGCCGAACGCCTTATTAAAATGGTCGACGAGCGGTTAAATTGGGAAGGTTGCGTCGACGACGGAACTTCCGTTCAACGCGGCGACCGTCTCGGCGTCATTTCCGGCCCGACCCTTTCGATGCTGACGGCGGAGCGTCTCCTTCTCAACTTAGTCGGTCGACTTTCCGGCGTCGCGACTGCGGCCCGGCGTTACGTCGACGCGATCGCCGGTTTGAACGCGAACGTTTACGACACCCGCAAGACGACGCTCGGTTGGCGCCGTCTCGAAAAATACGCCGTCCGTTGCGGCGGCGCGCGCAACCATCGCTCCGGCCTTTACGACGCTATCCTCATCAAAGACAACCACTTAGCGTTCGGCGGCATTACCGACTTCGGCCCGGGCGAAGCGGTTCGTCGCGCCCGCAAATACCTCGAAACGCGTTTCGGAACGGAAAATACGCCGATGCTCGAGATCGAAGTCGACTCGCTCGAACAGCTCGCGCAAGTCTTGCCGGAAAACCCGGACGTCGTCCTTCTCGACAATATGTCGCCGGAAACGATGCGCGAAGCGGTCGCGATGCGCGACGCGTCCGGCTCGACGGCGGAACTCGAAGCGTCGGGCGGCGTCAATCTTGAAACGGTTCGCGCCAAGGCGGCGTCGGGCGTCGAGCGAATCAGTGTCGGGGCGATCACCCATTCGGCGCGCGTCCTCGATATTGGTCTCGACTGGATTTAACGATCGCAACGCTTTTAACGCCCGCTCAACCGTTAAAAGTTTTTCACTTTCGCTTTTAAAAGCGTTCCGTTTCCTTTCCGGATCGGGACGCTTTTTTATTCGCGTTCACTTCAACGGTTTATCGTTTCAAAATTCCCGTTTTTTCCTCCGTTCAACGTTAAAATCTGCCTATTTTCGCGAAATCTCCCGATTTATCCCAACGCGCCAAATCGTCCGGCGTTTTCCAACGGTAATCGACGCCCGCCGACGCCCAAAACGCTCGCCGAACCAGCGAAACGCAATTTTCCGTCGCCGCGTCGCTCCGCAATATCGGCGCCAACGACGCGCCCCAAGAATAACGCGGCCCGCTTCGCTCGCTCCCCCTTTTCTCCCAAACCTCCTCAGCCTCCCGTTTTTCCCCCTTTCTCTTCAAAGACGCGGGCAAAGAAGGCGTTAAAATCGTTTCAACCGAGACGACCGCAACTCGTTTTTCAGCGAAACTCGACGCTCGACGCGCCGTTTCCGAATCGAAAAAACGAAAAACGCCGACGTCGGAATACCGCTCCAAAAAATCGTTAATCGACGCCGTTACGACGCCGTCCGCTGATTTTTGCGCTTCGACGACGCAAGTCCCGTCCGTCCCGACGATCGCGAGATGATTCCAAAATCCGGGCGTTCCGTTCCGCTCCTCGTCTTCCCAACGCGCCGCTAAAATATCGCCGGGACGCAACTCGCGAACGCTCAACCGCGTTTCCGCCGCCGGCGTCGCTAAAATCTTCTCATTTCCCCCAAACCAACCGTTCGTTCGATCGCTCGTCTCTTTTTTTTCGACAACGCGCCCGTTTTTCTTCTCCATTTTAACATTTAAAGACGAAACGTCGTCGAGCGTCCCCCCTAAAAAAACGCCGCCAAGCGCCGCCGGAAGCCCCCAACGTCTCTTCTTTTTTTCCTTTTCCATTTCGCTTATTTTCCTTATCTTACCTTTCCAACGCCCCGATCGGAACGTTTCGCCGTTTTTCGCTTCGGTATAATCCCTCCAAGAGAGCGCGTCGAGTCGAACGGCGCCAAAAAGCAAGTTTTACCCTCAAAATTCTTCGTCAAGAAATAAAAAAACGCCGAGCCGTTAACGCGTCGGCGCGGCGCCGCGATTGCAATAAAAATCAAAAACCTCGCGTTCTTTGAAAATTAAACGCTTAAATTTTATTTATCCCAAGTTTTCCAAACGCGACGAGCGAACGTTGCGCGTCGAACGCGTTAATCGTTTTTTATTTTTCAGGACTTTCACTCGATCTTACCGCCATAACCGTTAAATTCCTCCTCGTCGTTCCTTTTTTCGATTCCGCGAATCTCGATTCCGACCTCAAAAAAGAAACGCGGAATCCGACAAGCGAGCCGCGCCCGCCCTTGCGCGACCGCCTCCCGAAGCGCCGCGTCGTTCGGAAAATCAAGTTCGAAAAGCGCGCCGTCGACCGAACGTTCGCGAACGCGCAAACGAATCGGCGCCCAACGTTGTCCAACCGCGCCCGCTTCTCCTAATTCTCCCGATACTTCTAATCCTTCCGATACTCCCGTTTCGCTTGTTTCGCCCGTTTTATTTTCTTTGTCTTCGCTCGTCTTCGTTCGCGACGCGCTTATTTCTTCATCAAGACTTGAAACGGCGTCAAAATCCAAATTTTCGCTTTCAATATCGATTACCAACTCAAAATCATCTTTATCGCACCAAACGCGATGCGAATCGAACGCGTCGAACGCCTCGGCGAAATCGAAACGAACTCGCGCCGTCGTCCCGCCGTCTTCGTTAATCGTCGTTTCGCCGACGGTCGCAACCGCGTCCCCGCTTTGAAAAACGCTCGGTCGAGCGCCGCCGACGTCCGTCGCCGCGTCGCGCTTTTCTCGTTTTCGGTCGCCTTCCCCTTCTCGCCCATTCGCTCCGTCTCGCCCGCTTTTCTCATTTCCTCCATTTCTCCCATCCGCCGCGTTTTCTATCGCGACTCGGTTAAGCGGCAACGTCCAAACGCGAAAATCGCCGCCGACCACCCCTTTTAAAACGCCGACGACCGTCGCTCTTTTTTCGCTATTTCCCTCGTTCTTCCCATTTTCGTCGTTTTCTCGTTCCGACGACGCGCCTTCCCCGTTTTTCAACTCCGGCGGCGCGCCTTCTCCGTCGACGCGTTCCCATATCGTTTCCAACGTCAACTCCGACGCGTCGAACTCCGGCGCAAGTTCCGGCGCCGAAAATCGCCCGCTCGGTCGCCAACGGTTCCCGGCTGCGTCGCGCCGCTCGAACGCGCTCCAATCGGGCGACAGGTAAACGATTCGCAACGGCTTCTCCCAACGCAGGAAAACGCGTCCCCGCAAACTTTCGCCGCTCTCTCCATCTTCGCCGGTTCCGCCGTCTTTACCGTCTCCGCCAATTTCGTTATTACCCCCTTTTTCCCTTTTTCTTCTGTTTTGCTCGTCGTTTTTTCCCTTTTCGTCTCGCGCTCGCCCCTCTTCGCTCTCCGGCGCGAACGCTTCGAACGTCGTTTTAAAAGCGGCGACGCATTCCTCGAACGCTTTTTCGCGATAACGCGCTTCGGCGAGTTCAAAACGTTGGCGCGCTTCCGCTCCAACTTCTCCGTTCGTCAAAAACCGCCGATCTTGCCAAATTGGCTCAAATTCCGCAAAACGCTCAAAGAGCGCGTCTTCCGCCTCGTTCCGTTCGACCAAAAGGGGCGATTCGCAACGTCCGAGCGTCTCGAAAAACGCTTCTTCCAACGCCTCCAACGCCGCGTCTTTCTTATTTTGCCTATTCTCCTTATTTTCATCTAACGCGTCGTTCCTTGTATTCTCCGCATTTTCAACATTCGCTTGACTCGCCGCAGTTTTCCCCGTCCTTCTATCTTTCAACGAAAACGCCCAACCGTCCGGCGCAACGGTCGACGGCGCGAACGCCAAACTTGCCGAGACGACGACGCTCCAACGCCAAAGCGCGCTCGTTCCGCCGCCTCGCCGCGCCCAAAGTTTCGCTCGTTTACTCGTCTTTCCCATTTCGCCGTTCGTCCCGTCTTTCCGTCAATCGCCAAAACGCTTCGGGCTCAACGTCGCGACCGCGTCCGCCCCGACGATTTTCTCAAACGCCGCTTTCGTCGACTCGCGACACGTCAATAAAATAACTTGCCTATCTTCCGCAAATTCCGCCAAGACCCGCAACGCTTCCTCGGAGCGCGCGTCGTCGAAATTGACGAGAGCGTCGTCCGTCATAAGGGGCAACGATTCCGCGTTTTCGCAATATTTGCGGATATGCGCCAGCCGCAACGCTAAATACAGTTGTTCGCGCGTCCCGGAACTCAATTCTCGGGGCGTTTTCGCGACGCCGTCCCGTTGAATCGCCTTGAACGAATCGCCCTTTGCGCTCGGAACGATTCGGGTATATCGCCCCGCAGTCAGCCGCCCGAAAATTTCCTCCGCGTCGGCTAAGATTTGCGGACGTTTTTCTTCTTCGCAACGACGGAGCGAGTTTTCCAACGCTTGAAACGCCAAAAGTCGCGGCGCGTAAAGCGCGACCGCCTCGCGCAATCCGCTCAACGCCAACTCGCGTTCGACGGTAAACCGCGACGCGCCCTCTTTTTCCTCGGCGGCCCGAATTTTCGCGCGAATTTCCACTTCTTGCGCCTCCAACCGTTTAACGTCCGCTTCGAGCTTCGCTTCCTCGGCTTCGAGTTCGACCAACCGCGCCTCCGGTTCGTCGCTTTCGGCGTCGCGTAACGCTTCGAGCCGACGTTCAAACTCGGCGTCGTCGCATTCCTCGAAGACGGCGCGCAACAGTTCGACGGCTCCGTCGCGCCGTTCGTTCAAACGCCGCGCTTCTTCCGCCGCTTCCGCGACGCGCAAAAATTCGGCGCCGTTCGCCGCTCCCGCCGCTTCGAGCGCCGCCCGTTTTCGCTCTTCGTTGGCGGCGATCGCCTTCGTTTTCGCGCCGACTCGCGCGGTCGTCTCGTCCCGATTCCGCGTTTCATTCCGCCAATCCGCCTCGGCGTTCAACGCGTCTTGGAGTCGGTCGGCCCAAACGAGAACCGCGTCTTCGGTTCGATTTCGCTCGTCGAACGCCGATTCGACGCCGAGCGCCGCCGCCAACGCTTCGCAGTCCGCGTCAAATTCCGCCAACCGCGCCTTACGTTCGTTCAACGCCCGTCGCGCCTCGACGATTCGCCCCGCCTCGACGCGCAACGCCGCCCGTTTCTCCAATGTTTCGACCAACTCGGCGAACGAACGCGACGCGACGCCCGGCAAACTCCCGCTATTCGCCGCGTCTTTCGCCGTCGTTTCAACCGCTAATCCCCTCCCGTTCGCCGCAACTTCGGCGTTTTCACTCGCCTCGTTCGACGCTTCGACGCAAAGGGCTCGCAGTCGCGCCGCCAACTCGGCTTCCGCCTCCGCCGAGGTTCGCTCGGCAAGTTCGAAACGTCTAATTCGCGCCTCCGCCTCCGTTCGTCGACGCTCGCGTTCCTCCGCCGCTCGCTCGCCGTCGAGCCAACGCTCGACTCGACTTCGCGCTCGTTCCAACGCCCGCTCGACTCGCCGCGCCGACGCCGACGCTTGTTCGCCGCGCGTCTCGAACGCTCTTTTCGTCGTTTCGCCCCATTCCCCCAAATCGCGCAATTTAACGCCGTTCTCTTCGTTTCCGACGTTAAAATCGGCGAAATCGTTCGTTTCGTTCCAACCGGCGTCCTTGTTTGCCCCGTCGTCGAGCCAACGCGCCGCCGTTTCGAACGTTTCTCGCAACGCGCTCTCTAAACGCCGCGCTTCGGCGAACCAATCGTTCGCCCGCCGCGCCGTCTCCCGCCGCGCTAGGCGCCAATCGCTCCAAAGGGCCCGCCATTCTCGCCCCTCCGCCAACGAAAAATCGGCCCGCAACGGAATCCCCGCGCGCCGCCAAAGCTCGACCGCTCGACGCCGCGCTTCCTCCGCCGCCGTTTC
>JAGBDD010000063.1 GCA_017937685.1 Thermoguttaceae bacterium
GCCAAGCGCTCCGACGCAACGAACCGACGCGGAAAACGGACAATCGCCCCAAGCGCCGACGTCCGGCGTCTTCGTCGCGCCCGCCGCCGTCGCAAAGAGCGCGATACCGAGCGCCCCCAAGAGCAAAAACGACGTTTTGAACGTCGCCGAAAACGCTTGCGCCAAAATCGTCGCGGGCGCGAGTTCCAGCCAATCGACGCGTCGCAGCGTCCCTTCGTCGAGATCGGTAATTCCCTTCATTTCGAACCTCCCGTCGGCGACGCGTTCGACCGCGTCTTCGTTTCCGCTTTTTCTTTTGCGCTTCGTTCCGCTCGACCGCCGAGCCGCCGCGACGCAAACCGTCTTTATTATTTTATCCTAAGTCGCAAAATTATCAAGAAAAACGCCCGCGATAAAACAAGAATAATCGCAAAAGTCGCAAAATTTCGCTCGTTTTTCTCAAAAATCGCGCCGCCGAGCGAGTCGCAAGAAAAACGCAAACGCGTCCGCCCTCCGTCCAACGACGGAAACCGAACGCGCCGTTTCGTTTCCTCGCTCGCGCCGACGCTCGAACGCCGACGCGACCCGCGTTAGTTTTCGCCGGGCTCCTCCGACGTTTCCGCCTCGAGCCCCGCGATTTCCTCTTCGAGCCGGTCGAGATTCACCGTCTCGAACGTATACTCTTCGTTCAGCCAACGTTTCGCGTCGATCGACTTGCAACGAACCGAGCAAAACGGAAGCGCCGCGTTCTCGTCGTCGAGCGAAAACTGTTTATCGCAAATCGGACATCTCATTTCGACCGCCTTTCGCCGACCGCCTCGTCGCGAACGTTACTTCGACGCCGGCGCGGAGGACGTCGACTTGTTTTTATAGTCGGTGATGTAAAAACCGGAGCCCTTAAAAATCAACCCCGATCCGCCGCTAATCAGCCGACGCAACGCTTTTTCGCCGCATTTCGGGCAAACTTCGAGCGGCTCTTCGCTCATTTTTTGAAAAACTTCGACGTTTTCTTGACAAGCGTCGCAACAATACTCGTAGGTCGGCATTTCCTAAATTAACGCTTTCTTAATTATTTTCCCAACAATATTCGAACGTTTATTCGACAAACGCGGTTTATTGCGCCGGTTGCGTCGGAGCGGCCAAGACGACTTGCGCCGGTCGGACGACGCGGTCGCGCAACTTGAACCCGGCTTGCGTTTCGACGATCACCGTGTCTTTCGGGTGTTCGTCGTTCGGAAGCGACGCGATCGACTCGTGAAAATTCGGGTCGAACGGCTTGTTCAGCGCTTCGATTCGCTCGACGCCGTTTTGCGCCAAGACTTCCAGAAACTTGTTATACACCATTTTGACGCCGTCGACAAGGGCCTCGGCGTTAATAACGCCGTCCGGCGCGGCTTCGGCGGCTTCGATCGCGCGGCCCAAGTCGTCCCAAACGGGCAGAATCGCTTTCGCCAAGTCAAAGGAAGCGTATTTGCTCGCTTCGCTCGCCAAGCGGTTCGAACGAGCGCGGAAATTTTCCAGCTCGGCCAACGCTCGCAACGCTCGGTCGCGCGCTTCGTCTCGCTCCGCTCTCACCTTCGCCAGTTCGTCGGCTTCCGCCGCTTTCGCGGTCTCTTCAAAGACCGCTTGCGCCGTCGCTTCGACGTTTTCCTCGAAGCGTTCTCGTTCGTTCTTTTCCGTCGTTTCTTGCGCTTCGGCGCCGTTCGTTTCTCGTTCCATTACGTTCTCCCTAAAGCCGACGCAACCGCCGGCTTTTCCTTATATTTTAATCGACGATATTATTTTCGCTTCCCAATTCCGTCCGCGTCCGCCGCTTCGCTCGGACGCGTCGCCGCAATTTAGCGCGATTTCAACGCGGAGCGACCAAGTTTGCCTATTTTACCGGTTCGCGTTAGTTTTCGTCGTCTTCCTTTTTTTCTTTTTTCTTCTCTTCGCCGTCTTTTTTCTCTTTATCTTTATCGTCGGCGAAGAGATCGTCGAAAAAATCCTTCAACTTCGAGCAAAACGACTTCCGTTGCGGCGTTACCGCGTCGCCCTCGATTTCGGCCAACTTGCGCAAAATCGCTTCGTGTTCCGGCGTCAGTTTCGTCGGCGTTTCGATATAAAACTGAACGATCAAATCGCCGACGACGTTGCGGCGCGGAGTCGGCATCCCCCGTCCCTTTAAACGAACGAGGTCGCCGTTTTGCGTTCCGGGCGCGATTTTAATCTTTTCGGGCCCGTCGAGCGTCGGCGCTTCGATCTCCGCGCCGAGCGCCGCTTGCGCGTATCCGATCGGAATTTGACAAATCAAATCTTGCCCGTCGCGACGGAAAAGCGGATGTCGCCGGACTTGAACAAAAACGTAACAGTCGCCGGGAGGACCGCCGTTCGGACTCCGCTCCCCTTCGCCTTGAAGTCGCAACCGCGTTCCCGCGTCGACGCCGGCCGGAACGAGAATTTCTCGAACGACTTCCGCCGACTTCAACCCGGAACCTCGGCACTCGGAGCAAGGCTCGGCGATCGTCGTCCCGCGCCCGCCGCACTTCGGACAGGTCGTTTGAATTGAAAAAACGCCGGTCGACTGCTGAACGCGACCGCGCCCTCCGCAAAAACGGCAGGTCTCGGGTTTCGTCCCGGGTCGCGCGCCGGAACCTTCGCAAGTCGAACAAACCTCGCGACGGCGGAAACGAATCTCTTTCTTCGCGCCCTTGGCCGCCTCGCGCAGGTCGAGCGTAACGGCGCATTGAACGTCCGCGCCCCGTTGAACGCGAGCTCCGCCCCCGCCGCCTCCGAAAATCGACCCGAACATATCGCCGAAACCGCCGAACATATCGCCGAACGCGCCGAAAATATCGCCGACGTCCTGAAAGCCGCCGCCGACGCCCGCGCCGTCGAGCCCGGCTTTCCCGTATCGGTCGTAAATGCTTCGCTTCTCTTTGTCGTTCAAGACTTCGAACGCTTCGGCGCAAAGTTTGAACTTCGCGACCGCCTCCTCGTCGCCGGGGTTGCGGTCGGGGTGATATTTCATCGCGGCTTTGCGGTACGCCGTCGAAATTTCTTTTTCGGACGCCGTCCGTTCGATTCCTAAAACTTCGTAATAGTCGACTTCTTCGGCCATTTTATCTTCAAATTTCGCAACGTTAAAATTTCAGCGTTTCGTTTTTCGTCTTTTTTTTCGACGCGCCGCGTTTCGAAACGTCGAAAAGAAAAAGAGAGGGTTCGAAACGTCGTCCCGAACCGCTCGCGCCGGACGCTTTACGTCCGGGAAAAACGGGCGCCCCGCTTTCGCCGACCGCCCGTCGTTTGCGTCGATCGCTCGCCGCGCCCGCTCGTTTTAGTTAAAACGGAGAAAACGCGGCAAGTTTTCGGCCGACCTCTAAAATCAGCGAACCGCGCCGCCGATTTCCTTATCTTTCTTCGCGTCGGTAACGAGCGTTTCGGTCGTCAGCATCAAACCGGCGACGGACGCGGCGTGCGTCAGCGCGGCGCGAACGACTTTCAGCGGGTCGATAACGCCGACTTCGTACATATCGACGTATTCGCCGGTCGCGGCGTTGTAACCTTGCGAGCCGGTCTTTTGCAGGACTTCGTCGACGACGACCGTCCCGTCGTAACCGCCGTTGTCGACGATTTGTTTCAGCGGAGCGGAAAGGGCGCGCATAAGAATGTCGACGCCGATCTTTTCGTCGCCTCGAGCGTTCGTTCGCGCTTTTTCGACCGCTTCTTTGCAGCGCAGGAGCGCGACGCCGCCGCCCGGGAGAATCCCTTCTTGCGCCGCGGCGCGAGTGGCGTGCAACGCGTCGTCGACGCGGTCTTTCTTTTGCTTCATTTCGGCTTCGGAGTGCGCGCCGACTTGAACGATCGCGACGCCGCCGCTAATCTTCGCAAGGCGTTCTTGGAATTTTTCGCGGTCGTAATCGCTTTCGCTTTCGGCGATCATACGGCGGAGCAAGTCCGCGCGAGCCTTAACGGCTTCTTTTTCGCCCTTGCCGTCGACGATCGTGGTCGAGTCTTTATCGACGACGATTTGTTTCGCTTGACCGAGCGATTCGAGCCCGACGTTTTCGAGCTTGACGCCCAAATCTTCGCTGACGACTTGCGCGCCGGTGAGGATCGCAATGTCTTGCAGCATCGCCTTGCGACGGTCGCCGAAGCCCGGAGCCTTGACGGCGGCGACGTCCAAAATACCGCGGAGGCGGTTGACGACGAGCATCGTCAGCGCTTCCGTTTCGACGTCTTCCGCGATAATGAGGAGCGGCTTCGCCTTTTGAGCGACTTTTTCGAGGAGCGGAACGAGGTCGCGAACGTTCGTGATCTTCTTTTCGTGAAGAAGAATGTACGCGTCCTCGAGAACGCACTTCATCGCGCCCATATCGTTGATGAAGTACGGCGAGAGGTAACCTTTGTCGAATTGCATACCGGCGACGACTTCATAGGTCGTTTCGGCGGTTTTGCCTTCTTCGACGGTGATGACGCCGTCGTTCCCGACCGCTTCCATCGCGTCGGCGAGGAGTTCGCCGATTTCGCGGTCGTTGTTCGCGCTGATGGCGCCGACGTTCGCGATTTCTTCTTTCGTCGTAACCGGTTTCGCCATTTTCGTCAGTTCGGCGACCGCCGCGGCGGCGGCTTTGTCGATCCCGCGACGGATCGCGGTCGGATTGCTTCCGGCGGCGACGTTGCGGAGGCCTTCTTTGAAGATGGCGCGAGCCAAGACGGTCGCGGTCGTGGTGCCGTCGCCGACGACGTCGTTCGTCTTCGACGCGACTTCGTTAACGAGCTTGGCGCCCATATTCTCGAACGGGTCGTCGAGTTCGATTTCTTTACTGACGGAGACGCCGTCTTTGGTAACTTTCGGGCCGCCGTAAGCCTTGTTCAAAACGACGTTGCGACCGGTCGGGCCGAGGGTAACGGCGACCGCGTCGGCCAATTTATTAACGCCGTCGAGCATCTTGCGACGCGCCGCGTCGTCGAAAATGAGTTGTTTAGCCACTTGAGGATTCCTTTATATAAACGCTATATTCGGTAAAAATCGCGCTCCGACCTCGACGCTAACGCGAACGCCGAGGGAACGGAACGTCGGCGACCGCGAAAAATCAAGCGGTTTTGACGACCTTGGCGAGGACGTCGCTTTCGCGCAGAATCTTGTATTGAACGCCGTCGACTTCGACGTCGGAACCGGAGTATTTGCCGTAAATGACTTCGTCGCCGACCGCGACGTTCATCGCGGCGCGTTCGCCGTTGTCGAGGAGACGACCGCAACCGGCCGCGACGACGATCCCGCGTTGCGGTTTTTCTTTCGCGGCGTCCGGGAGGTAGAGACCGCCGGCGGTCATTTCTTCGGCTTCCATCGGTTCGACGACGACGCGGTCTTCCAACGGTTTCAGATTGAGGTTTTTCTTCGCGTTCATAGTAACGTCCTTTCAATATATTATATGTATATTGTCGAATTTAAGCGCGAGCGGCGCTCCAAAGCGCGTTTCGCGAACGGGTCGCCGCTTTGCCCGATTTTGGCGAGAGCGACGTCCGCTTTTCGTTTGATATTTTATCGCCCGCCCCCGACTTCCGCGAACGGCGCCGGGAGCGTTCGTTTTCGCTCGAATTTTAATTTTCGGTCGGCGTTTAACGGACTAGAAGCCCATTCCGCCCATCCCCGGCATACCGCCGCCCATACCGCCCATCGCGTTCGGGTCCGGAGCGGCCGGTTCTTCTTTCGGGATTTCGGTCAGGAGGCAGGAGGTCGTCAGCAAGAGCGCGGCGACGCTCGACGCGTTTTGCAACGCGGTGCGAACGACTTTCGCCGGGTCGATGACGCCCGCTTCGACGAGGTCGCAGTACGAATCCTTGTCGGCGTCGTAACCGTCGTTTTTACCGGTCATTTGGCGAATGCGGTTGACGACGACCGCGCCTTCGATACCGGCGTTCTTGGCGATTTCGCGAATCGGCGCTTCGAGAGCGCGTTTGACGCTTTGGACGCCGTATTGTTCGTCGCCGACCGTTTCGACGTCGGTCAACGCGTCCGCCGCGCGGAGAAGCGCGACGCCGCCGCCCGGAACGACGCCTTCGTCCAACGCCGCTTTCGTCGCCGCTTGCGCGTCTTCGAAGAGGTATTTGCGTTCTTTCAGCTCCGATTCGGTCGCCGCGCCGACGTTGATGCGAGCGACGCCGCCGGCGAGTTTCGCGAGGCGTTCTTGGAGCTTTTCTTTGTCGTAAGAGCTGGTCGTCGTCTCGATTTCGGCGCGAATTTGCGCGACGCGAGCTTCGATTTCCTCTTTCTTGCCGCCGCCGTTGACGATCGTCGTCGAGTCGCCGGTAACGACGATTTTCTTCGCCTTGCCGAGGTCGGCGATTTTGACCGCGTCGAGTTGGACGCCGAGGTCTTTATAGACGGCGGTCGCGCCGGTCAGAACCGCGATATCGCCGAGCATCGCCTTGCGACGTTCGCCGTAACCCGGAGCTTTGACCGCGCAAACTTGGAGGACGCCGCGCATCTTGTTGACGACGAGGGTCGCGAGCGCTTCGCCTTCGACGTCTTCGGCGACGATGAAGAGCGGTTTGCTTTGTTTGCTGATCGCTTCGAGGAGCGGAACCAACGATTTGACCGTCGAAATTTTTTCTTCGAAGACGAGAACGAGCGCGTCTTCGAGTTCGACTTTTTGATCGTCGGCGTTGGTAACGAAGTGCGGGGAGAGGTAGCCGCGGTCGAATTGCATCCCTTCGACGACGTCGACGTAAGTCTCGGCTTGCTTCCCTTCTTCGACGGTGATAACGCCGTTTTTACCGACTTTAACGAACGCGTCGGCCAAAATTTGACCGATCGACGTATCGTTGTTCCCGGCGATCGTCGCGACTTGCGCGATTTCTTTACGGCTCTTGTCGCTAACCGGGGTCGCGAGCTTGTCGACGTATTCGCCGACGAGCGCCGCCGCTTTTTGAATCCCGCGCGAAAGGGCCATCGGGTCGGCGCCCGCGGCGACCATTTTGAGGCCTTCGAAGTAGATCGCTTCGGCCAAAACGGTCGCGGTGGTGGTGCCGTCGCCGGCGACGGAGTTCGTTTTCGACGCGGCTTCCTTCACCAGTTGCGCGCCCAAATTTTCTTCCGGGTCTTCGAGCGCGACGTCTTCGGCGACGGTAACGCCGTCTTTGGTAACTTTCGGGGCGCCCCAGCCTTTATCCAAAACGACGTTGCGACCGCGGGGGCCCAAGGTGCTTTTCACGGCGCGAGCCAATTTGGCGACGCCCTCGGCGATCGGCCGGCGCGCGGCGTCATCGAACGACATTTTCTTTGCCACTGCGGAATTCTCCTTTAATATTGAGATCGGTTTTTGGTCGAATTACGCGACGCGTTCGAGTTTCCGTCGTTTTCATCGTCGACAACGACAAAAACGCGTTTTCGAACGCCGCCGCGCGCTTCGTTTTTTTCTTTTTCATTTCGACGAAAGCCGCCCGACAAGGCGCTTGTTCGCATTCGTTTTACCTACTTTGCCAAACGAACGCTCGCCGCGTCGGGTCAAATAATACCGCGATTCGTCGAAAGCGGCGCGCCTTTTCGGCGCCGTCGACGTCGTCTCGACGCCGTTTCTTATTTTATTGCAATTTTGGCGCCAAAAGACGCGCTCTTTCGGAAAGTACGCGTCTTTTCTTCTAAAAAACGTCAAAAAAAAGAAAAAAGGAGAAGAAATTCGCGTTTTTTTTACTCCGGCGCGTTTTTTCGACGCGCCGTTCGCCGCGCCGACGCTTGTTTTTCCTCGTTTGGCGTCAAATTGGCAGTCGCCGCGCCGTCGCCGTCGGTCGCCTCCGCGTCGCTTGTTTTTACGTCGGGAACGCAATAAAAAATCGGTCGAACGTCGGAAAATTTCCCGACGCTCGACCGATTTCCTTCCCTACGCGACGTTCGCAAACGCCGCCTATTTTACCCGTTTCGCCCGATTTTACATTTCGTTCCCGAAATACTCGTCGTAAGCGGAGACGTACCCCGGCGCTTGAGCGCGAATTTTCTCCTCTTCGTAAGCGGCGATGATCGCGCGGTGAATCTCTTCGCGGCAAGTAGAGTTAATCGGATGAACGACGTCGACGTATTGCTTATAAGGCGCGAGATCGGCGACGACGGCGGCGGAAGCGTCTTTCAAATCGACGCCGCAAAAACTGCAGAAATTCGAGCCGACGGAATTTTTTTGACGGCAAGACGGGCAACGAAACGCGAGTTTGCGGCTCGGCATCGCGATAAAATAACCTTGATTTCCTTCTAAAATTTTTAAATCGCGCACGACAAACGCCGCGTCGAACGTTATCGAGCAAAAAGCGCGCAAACGTTGGCGCGAATGGTCTCCGTCAATTAATTTAATCCGAATTTCCGTTATTGTCATCTTATTCTAACCGATAAAAAGTCGTTTCGGCGCGCGAGTTCTTTCCTCTCCCAACGAGCGCCGAATTTAGGCGTTGTAAACGCGGCTTACTTCCCAACCTCGAAACGACGCGCGCTCAAGGGACAAGCTCTCAAAGCGACCGTCGACGAGCAAAAACAATTAGACGCGTCGCCCTTTTGTATGCGATTCCAACGCGACGCCAACAAGAAAGCGGAAAAAAACGCCGAATTTTTAGAAAAAAAGAAGGCGCGCCTCTTCAAACCGACGCGCCGAGAGGGATAAAATCAAACGAAAACCGGCGTTTCAACGTAAAGACCGTTTAAAAGTTTTCCTATTTGATTTTTTATTTTTTTTCACTTTAACATTTCATTCCGCCGCCAATTCGAGCGTTTCAAAGCGGAACGTTTGCGCGAGGGTTCGAGCAACCGCGACCGTTTCGCCGTCGACGCATTGGCGCCGCAACGCTTCCGCCGCGTCGTTCGCCGCCGCTTCGCTCGGGTAAATCGCGAAAAACGCCGTCCCGCTTCCGCTCATTTGAACGCCGAGAACGTCGCGAGTCGCCGCCAACAGCGCCCGATACCGCGCGACGCCGTCCCAAATCGTCGCCGCGACCTCTTCGAGTCGGTTGAACAACGCGCCGCCGACCGCCGCCGCGACCGCCCGAGTTTCCGTCGTCTTTCCGTTCGCCGAGCTCGTTCCGTTTGCCCCGTTCTCCTTACTTGCCTCGTCGGGACCGTTTTCCCCGCTTATTCCACTCGCTCCGTTCTCTTCGTTTATCTTGCCGTTCTCTTTTCTCCAGTTCTCCTCGTTTGTCTTTCCCTCTTTATCCGCCTTGTTTAAATTTTCTTCCCCGTTTAACGGTTTTCGCGTCGAAACGGCAGCGCAAAAGGCGTCGAGCGAGCGTTTCGGCGACGGCGGAAGCGCGACATATCGGCGAAAAACCGCCGGAGTCGAAAGGCCTTCGGTCGGTTTCAAGACGACGAGCCAAATTTCCGGCAAGTCGAACGGCTCGACGATTTCGCCTCGCGAACGCCCGACCGACGCGCCGTCGAGGAGGAAAAGCGGAACGTCGCTCCCGAGCCGCCCGCCGATTTCGCGAAGTCGCTCGTTCGAGAAGGGGCGCCCGCGCAGTTCGTTCAGCGCCGCCAACGTCGCCGCCGCGTCGCTCGACCCGCCGCCGAGCCCCGCTTGCGACGGAATCCGCTTGACGACGCGAATCGAAACCGGCGTCGGTTCGCCGAACGCTTCGTCGAACGCTTGCGCGGCGCGGATAATCAAGTTGCGGTCGTCGAGCGGAACGCCCGGAACCGGTTTTCCCGCCGCGTCGACGCACTCGACGATCGACGTTTTCTCAATTTTAGCGCCGGTTTTCGCGTCGCGCAACCAAAACTCCAATTCGTCGCAAAGCCCGATCGGCGTCGCGACCGTTTGAATCTCGTGAAAACCGTCGTCGCGTTTGAAAAGAATTTCAAAAAACAGATTTACCTTTGCCGGCGCCCAAACGCGGAGCCCGACCGCGTTTTTTTCCGCTTTTTCCGTCCCGTTCGTTCCCGTCGTCGTCATTTTTTCCTTCCTTTCGCCCGTCAAGCTCGGCAAACCGCGTCAAATTTAACGCCGTTTGTCGAATCGCTTGCCGCCGTTTCGCGTTAAAATCGGCAAACCGCGCCGACTTCAACGCCCATTTTGACGTTAATTTCAACGGTCGCGCAACGACCAGCGGAGTTGCCCGCAAGCGGCGTTGATTTTGTCGCCCTTGCGGAAACGGATTTTCACTTGGATTCCGGCGTCTTCGAGCGCGTCGACGAACCGCCGCGTCGTTTGCGTCGACGGCGTTTTGAACGGCAACTCCGGCGCCGGGTTGTACGGAATCACATTGACGATCGCCGTTTTATTCCGCAAAAGCCGCGCAAGTTCCGCCGCGTGTTCGAGTCCGGCGTTGATTCCGTCGAGCAAAATATACTCGAACGTAACGCGGCGGCCGGTCGTCTTAAAGAAAACGTCGGCGGCGCTCAACACCTCCGCGATCGGGTGAATCCGGTTTTGCGGCATAATCTCGTCCCGAATCCGGTCGTTCGGCGCGTGCAGCGAGACGGCCAGCTTGTACGGAACGTTCTCGGCGGCCAAGCGTCGAATCCCAGCCGGAATCCCGACGGTCGAAATCGTTACCTTGCGGTTGCCCAAGTCGAGCCCGTCCGACGCGGTCGCTTCGGCCAACGCCGGGAGGAGCGCGTCGAGGTTGAGCGTCGGCTCGCCGGTTCCCATCACGACGATATGCGTCAACCGCTCTTCCTTCGGGAGAAGCGCGTTCAACCGGAGCAACTCCTCCAAAATTTCGCTCTTCGTCAAGTTCCGCGAGAAGCCGCCGAGCCCGCTCGCGCAGAAAGCGCACTTCATCGCGCACCCGACCTGAACGCTGACGCAAGCCGACCGATGTCCCCGATCGTCGCGGAGCAAAACGCATTCGACGCGGGCCCCGTCGCGCCATTCGATTAAGAGTTTCTCCGAACCGTCGTCCGAAACCGATTTCGCGACGAGCCGCCCTTCGAACACGGAATCGAACCCGACCGGCGCCGCCGCAACGCTCGACGTTTCGCCGTCCGCCGCCGCTTTCCCCGTTTCCGCAACTTTTCCCGTTTCCACAGTTCCCCCAATTTCCGCCGAAGAGAGCGTTTTTTCGACGCCGTTTTCAATCAAAATCGGCAAACTCGCCGCTTTCTTCGCCGCTTCGCCGTTTCCTCCGTCTTGACGCGGCGCGACGAACGCCTCCGCCAACTTCGTCCGGAGTTCCTTCGACAGGTCGCTCATTTCGGAAAAACGGTCGGTTTTGCGCGCGAAAACCCAACGCCGGATTTGCCCGACGCGGTATCCCGGCAAGCCCCAACTCTTCAAGAGCGCGGCCAACTCCTCTTTCGAATACTCCAAAAACGGTCGATATTCCGCCGTCGTTTCGCTCGTCTTCTCCATTTTACCCGTTTTTCCGTTTTTTCGTCGCGTTCCTATTTTTCCTTTTCGCTTCGACGTTTTTTCGCCGTTCGGCGCGCCGCCGACGCGCGTTCCTTTCTCGATTCGATTCGCCGATTTCGCCCTCATATATTAATATTGACAAAATCGGGCGAAAGAAGCGCCGCGCCGCCGTCTATTTTACCGCCGGAAAAATTTTCGAGAAGCGCCGCGACCGCTCCGCTCGACGTTTTTCCCGCGCCCTTCGGTCGCCGACGTTCGCTCGTCCGCCCCTTTCTCCGTTTCGCTCCGTTCGCCGCCGTCGTTTGGAGCGTCGACCTCCGGCTCCCGAAACGCGGCGCCCGCTTCCCTCGCGGCGCGGAACGTTTCGAGCTCCTTTCGCGCCCAATCGCGAGCGCTCGCCTTCTCCAACAGGAACGCGACGCCGTCGACGTGTTTCGAGTAATCGTTCGTCGCCTCCTTCGCGTTGCGTTTCGGACGGCCCAAAATCGGAAACCGCCAAGCGACGAAGAACGCCGCCAACGCCGCCAAGTGCAACGCGGCCAACGAAAACGGCGTCAACCGCGCCAACGAAAAAGGCGAAACCGGCTCTTTTTCGTCTTCGGTCGCAAATTCCAGTCGTTTGCCGAACCAAATAAGCGTTTTCCCGTTCGGGTCGAACTCGTCGACAAGCCGCCCGGCCAAGACGCGGTTCTCCGGCTTCGTCAGCGCGAAATTCAGCAAAAACGCCGACGATTCGAGCGCGAAAAAGTCGCTCTCCCCGACGCGCCGTCGACAAACGAACGGGTCGCCGTCGACGCTCAACAGAACCTCCGTTCCGCTCTCGACGTCGGGCGTCATCGACCGCGACGCCCAAACGTCGGTCGTCGCCGGAAGCCCCGCCGTCCAAGCGTCGACGCCGGAAAAACGCGTTCGCCGTTTCCCTTCGTCGAGAACGTCCCAAGTCGCCCAAAACGCCTCGCCGCTCCGTTCTTCCTCGCTTCGCCGACGCGCCGGCTCAATCCAATCGGCGCCGCCGAAAAGGTCCGGCTCCGCCTTCCAAACTTTTTTCTCCTCGCGCCGCGCCTCGGCGTCGCGCAGACGCTCGGCGGCCCAAGCGGCGTGTTCCGGCGGCGCTAAATCTTGAACCGCGCGCCAATAATCGACGTCGGCGCTCCAACCGCCCGGAACGAAAACGAACGTTCGGTTCGGCTTCTCGCGGAGCCAACGCTCAATCTCCGGTCGCGCTTCTCGAAACGTCAAATCCCATTGCGGCCAATGTTTCGGCGAATCGTTCCCGGCGCCGTTCGCCGCCGCGCTTCCCCCTTCTTCCGCGTCGTTCGCCTCCGCGCTTCCCCCTTCCTCCGCGTCGTTCGCCTCCGCGATTCCCCCTTCTTCCGCGTCGGTCGCGGGCTCGATCTCAAACTTAAAGAGCGTTTCGAAATCAAAATCGCCGTCGGATTCGGAAGCGGAATCGGAATGAAATTCGCCGTCGGATTCGGAAGCGGAACCGCCGGTCGCGCCGCTCTCTTCCGCGCTCTCGCCGCTTTCCGTTTTTTCCGTTTCCCCCGTTTCTCCCTCGTCGACGACCGGCTCGCCGCCCGCGTCGCTCGGCACGACGAACTCCGAGTCCTCAGCCAGCCAAACGATCGTCTCGTATCGCTCGCCGTCGACGCGATCCTCGTCGCGGAGACCGATATATCTTTGCTTTTTTTTCTCGACGCCGCGCGTTTTTTCGGCGCAATAATTCGCGAAAACGGAGACGCCGTTAATACTTTCGGCGTCCCCCGCGTACTCGTCGCTCCAATATTCGTCCCAATAATCCGTTTTCGGCGCGCAGCCGCTCGACGCGACCGCCCCCAACGCGACCGCGGTCGCCAACGGAAGCGCCCAAATTCGCGAAACGCCGCCGTTTCCGCCGTTTGCGCCGCTTGCGTTGTTCGCGCCGCTTGCCCAATTCGCCGAAATTCGCGCTTCGTTCGCTCTCTTCGCCGCCTCTCGCGACGCTCGCTCCGCCGCCGCTTGTTCCGCGTCGAGCCGTTCCATCGCCGCGACGAACGGTTCGCGGAGCCGCCAAACGTCGTCGAACTCCTCTCGCGAAATCGTTCGACCGCCGAAATAGACCCGTTCGAACGCGTCCATCGTCGCTTTATAAATCGTTCGAACGCCGGGATTAACGGCCAATTCAAGCCAATATTCGCGATTCGTTTTCCCGCGTCGCGCCCGCAACAGGCCCCGCTTGTCCGATTCGACGATCAGCCAACTAAAGAAGCAAACGAGCGCGAGCCGCAAGTCCCCCGCCGCCAACGCGTTCTCCGCCGCCGTCCCCAAATCGTCGACGCGTTCCCGAGCCTCCGGCGCGAGCGCTTCGAGTCGACGCTCCCGATCTTGCCGCGCTTTTTTCTCCTTCTCTTTCCCGACGCCGCCGCGCGCCGTTTGCCGCAACGCCCAAAAGAGCGCGCCGACAAGCGCCAAAACCGCCGCGCCGACAAGCGTCCAAAAAAGAACCTCCGCGACGGTTCGGAGCCAACCGAACGAACTCGCTCCCGACGCTTCTTCGTTCCGAACCGGCGCGGGCGAGCGCTCCGGTCGCGGAGGCAAAAACGCCGCGCCGCCCGACTCCGACCGCCAAGGCGTTTTCTCCTTCGTCGCCGCCTTCTCCCAAGCCGCGTCTTCCGCCGACTCCGCCGCGACGGCGAAAACGACGCGTTCGTTCCCAAACGCTCCCCCTCCGACGACGCCGAAAAACGCCGCCGACGCGACAAGCGTCGCCCCGAATTTCTCCGTTCTCGACTTCGACGTCGTTTCGCTTCTCGTCTTCGTCAAATTTCGCCCTTTCGTTCGTCGCCGTTTTCGTTTTCTTCGCCGAGCGTCAACGCCAACGCGCCCTTCCCGACGTCGCGCCGCCCCGCGTCGACCGCCAATTTCGCCAACTCGACCTTAAACGCCAAGTCGAGATCCCAGCCCTCCGTCGCGACGCGGTAATTGATATATCGCAAAAAATCCAAAACGACGACGTAAAAGCGCAAACCGAACAAAAACGCCGGAAAAATCGCCCAATGAAACGCCGCCGCCCAAACGTCGCCGGTCGCGATCAACGTCGGCCCGATTTTGTCGAGCAAAAAATACCCGGAAAACGCCGCCGTCGCCGGCCAAAGATTCGGTTCGAGAACGCCGCGACGGAACGAGCGAACGCGCTCGGCGGTCGAATATCGCCCCGACGTTTTGCGAAACGGCGTTCGTTCGAGCAAAATCGTTTCCGCGTAAAACGTCCCGCGCCGAAAAATCCGCGTCAAGACGAGAAAATAAAAGAGTTGCGGCAAACGCTCCGCCCAACTCGCGATAATTTCGCGCCGCTCGATTCTCCGCTCCGATTCGAACAGCCAAACGCCCAAATACCGCGTCGCCAACGAGCCGACGAACGCCGTTTCGAGCGCGATTATCCAATAAACGAAACAGTTTTGCCAAAAGAGAGCGCCGGTTTCGCCGATTTCGCTCGGCGCTCCGAAAAGAAAGAGCGCGAAAAAGAACGCGTCGAGCGCCCAAACCGGAACCGCCAACAGAGCGAAATAAAACGCCAAATTTTTAAATTCGCGCCCGATAACGAGAAACGCCAAGTCGCGCGTCTCGACCGTCGAACGTTTCCGAACGGCGATCGCTTGCCGCGTCCAATCGCTTTTTTCGCTTTTTTCGTCGACGCCGTTCATTGTTGTTCGCCCTCCGACGCGTTTTCTTCGCTTGCGCTTAGCCAACCTCGCTTCGCCGCCCAAGAGACGCCGCCGAGCCCGACGATATAAACGATCAAGAGCGCCGACGAAAAGATCGCGATTCCTTGTTTTATCGTCGCCGCGTCGCCGAAAACGCCCCAAAACAACGTCGGACGCGGCGAAACGAACGCCTCCAACGTCGCCGCGCCGCAAAAGAGCAGAAACGCCGCGACCATCGCCGGAGA
>JAGBDD010000064.1 GCA_017937685.1 Thermoguttaceae bacterium
GACGCGCGTCCCGGTTTGCGTTCCGAGCGTGTAAACGCCCCCCATATCGGCGAGTTTCCCCTGCCCGATCTTGTGAATGCGGTTGAACTCGATTCGGTTGCGGAACGCGTGTCCGCCGTTGTACCCCCAAACCCAACCGACCGAAACGCCGGTGTAAAAGAAGTCGGAAATATCGTTATGCAGAATCGCTATTTCTTCCGTATTTTGCCCAATCCAAACCGCCGTCGCCGACGCGTGAAAGCGCCCGCCTTGCGTAATCCAACAATTTTCGACGACGTTGCGAACGTCCATCTTCCCGCCGCCGACGCGAACGCCCCCGGCGCCGAGGTCGTAAAGGTCGGAATTTCGCATCGCGCAATCGGAGCAGTTCTTGAACCAAAGGCCGTATTCGCCGACGTGCGCGACGTTGCAACCGTCAAAAACGACGTTTTCGGCGTCGTTGACCGTCAAAACGGCGCGCGTGAAGAACGCCGACTGCGCCGGTTCGAACTGCGTCGGGCCCGGTTTCGCCAAATCGCCGGTAATCGCGACGTCGAGCCCCGCCGGGCGCATATGTTCGTCGAGTCGCGGCGAGTCGGCATAAGCGAAACTAATATTGTCAAAGCGGATATCCGCGACTTTCTTATCTTGCGTCCCGGCGACGACGAGCAAACGGGCCAATCCGGCGACCGGCGCGACGAATCGGGCGGAATCGAGGGTTTCGCCGTCGAGCGGTCGATAATAAACGGCGTTTTCGGCGCCCGCGTAAAACCATTCGCCCGGCGCGTCGAACGCCGTTCGCAAATTTTCAAGATAATAAAGGGAGGAATCGCGCCAAGGGTTCCAAGATTTCATCGCCCCGCCGCGAGCGAGCAACGCGTTCCGCTCCGGCGCGAACCCGAGCAAAATGCGGCGCGTCGTATCCCAATGATGATGAACGACGAACTGCGCGAACCGGAGTTCCGCCGCCGGAATTTCGGTCAAACGGAGCGCGTCGAGGTCGCCCGGTTTCGCCCGAAGTTCTTGCGCCGTCGAGTCGGTCGGAGCGCGGCGCGTTTGCGGATTCATCGACGCTTCCTCCCAAATCGACGCGGGGCGGAGGAAATCGCCGCCGTTCGGGAAACGGGCTCGGGTCGCGCGGCGTTCCGAAACGAAAAGTTGCTCGAAGTAGACGGGAGCGCCGTCGATTTTCGGGAGTTCGGCGCGCCAAACTTCGCCGGTCGCGTTCGGAAACGCGCTTTTTTCGGAGTCGGTCGCGACGCGCCAACCGCCGATTTCGCGCCCGCCGAAAACGGTCGTCTTCCCGGGAACGCCGACGAAACGGGTTTTCGAGTCGCGGGCGTCCAGCTCGAACGGGACGGTTCGCGGAAACTCGCCTTCGCCGAGCCGAATTTGGAAAACGCCGTCGCTTCCCGCTTCCCCGGCTTCCGCTCGAGCGGCCCGAACCGCGTCGCGGGCCCGTTCCAACGTCGCGAACGGCGCGTTTTCCGTCCCCGCCGCGCCGTCGTTCCCGTTCGGCGAAACGAAAAATTCGCCGACGACCGTCTCTTTCGCCGTTTCGTTCCCGAAAAGCGACGCGTTTTCAGTCGCCGCCGCGCCAAAAACCGCCCCAATAAACGCCGCGTTCAACAACAACCGTTTTAAGTTGCGCATAACGTTCCCTTTCTTGTCGATAAAAATCTAAAAAACCTTAAAATCAATAAAACCGCTCCGTTAAGACCGGCCGCCGACGTTCGCCGCCCGCAACCGACGCAAAATCAAGAAACAACGTTGAAAACAAATCGCGTCGTTCAACGCTATTTCGACGCCGTTATTCAAAAAGAAAACAAAATACCGGACGCGTCGCGCCGTTTCAAAACGCGGCGCGTCCGACGTCGACGCTCGTTTCGCCAAGGTTAACAACCGTCAACCGTTGGCGTTCGTTCCGCCAAGCTCGACAACCGTCCGTCGTCGACGCCCGCAAAACCGGAGCAAACCGCCTACTTTAGCGTTTTTCTCCGCCGTTTATCGCTCCAATCAGTCCCATTCTTGCGCTTCGAAGAGGCGTTGGACGTACTTCGAGAGAATATCCGTCTCAATATTCACTTTATCGCCGATTTTGCGCGACCCGAGCGTCGTTTCGGCGAGGGTGAACGGAATCAGCGCGACGCTAAAAAGTTCCGGTTCGCAACGGACGAGCGTCAAACTGACGCCGTCGACCGCGACCGAGCCCTTCGACGCCATATTCTTCGCCAAATCTTTCGGAATCCGGAAGTAATAGTCCGCGCACTCGCCGTTATGATCGTCAATCTTTACCAACTCGGCCAGCCCGTCGATATGTCCGCTGACGAAGTGCCCGCCGAGACGCGCGTTCGACGCCAACGCCCGCTCCAAATTGACCGGCGAACCTTCGACCAAATCGCCGAGGTTCGTTCGCGAAAGAGTCTCCGGAACCGCTTGGAACGACAGCGTCGTTTCCGTTTTCGCGACGACCGTCAAGCAACAGCCGTTGACCGCGACGCTGTCCGAAACCTCGACGCCTCCCGCGATTTTCGGCGCTTCGATCTCAAGAGTGCAAATCGCCCCTTCGACGACGATTCGCGCAACCTTTCCCAACGTTTCGACAAGCCCTGTAAACATTTTTTCTCTCCCAAGCGCTTGCGCGCTCTCTCCTTTTCACTCGATACTAAACGCAAAATCGTTAAACGCGGTCTTTCGAATCTTCAACGCCGAAGCGAAACCGCCGACGGTCGTAATAAGCGTCGCAAGATTCCTAAAAACCGCTCCGCTTCCATTTTTTCGGCGTTTGCCGCGCAACGTTTCCATCCTCAATTATAACATAAACGCCGCTTTTTTAAAAGAGTCAAAACAATATTTGTCTTTTTTTGGTTAACGCTCATTTTTCTAGCTTGACAAAATCGATTGTTGGAGGATAATTACAAGCGATTTATCAAAAGTTCAATTTTTTCAAAGAACCAGCGTAAAATTTATTCTTTCGAAAAAATTCGAAAATATTCGCAAAGTTTGCGAACCGATTCAAAAGCCCAATATTGTTCCTATTGAACAAACTTAATTTGCGCTTATTTACCGAACCAACAATCAAAAAAAAGACAAAATGCTTTAACCGTTCGTTTTAACGCGCTCGTTCAATAAAGCAAGCGTTTTTTCCTTTAATCGTTGGCGGCGGTTCGCGTCGACCTTATTCCTTGATATAGAATGGAGGATTTTATGCGTTCTCGACCGATTCGCGGAATCGACGCGCGCCTCCTTGCGGCTTCCAAATCGGGCGATTTACCGCAAGTTCGCAACCTCGTAAGACGCGGAGCGAACGTTAAAACGCGTAGTCCGAAGAACGAAACGCCGTTGCATTGCGCCGCCCGAAGCGGTCGTTGCGCTCTCGTTCGTTACTTTGTCGAATTGGGCGCCGACCTCAACGCGCGAACTCTTCGAGGCGCGTCGGTTTTGCGATTCGCGACGCAATCGAAAAATCGCAACCTCGTTCGCTGGCTTTTCGAAGAAAAAAAGGCGCGCTTCGCGGACGCCGCCGACCTTAACGCCGCTCTTTTCGGCGCGCTCGGCAAAAGCGATTACTTGATGGCGCGTCTGCTCGTCAAATACGGCGCGAACGTTCGAGCGCTCGGTTGGCGTTCTCAAACGACGCTTCACGTCGCGGCGCGTCAAGGCGACCTCGACGCCGTCGTTTGGCTCGTCCAAAAAGAAAAACTCGCGCTCAACGTTAAAGACGAACTCGGTCAAACGCCGCTCGATCTCGCCGCAACCGCCGAAATTCGCGAATATTTGCAACGCGGTGTCGACAAAAACGCGACGTTTTCAGATTGACGCGACAAAATCGTTAGTTCGACGTTAAATTTTCGCGCAACCAAGCGGCAAACGCGAAATGGTCGTCAAAATAAACGTCCGCAATTTGCCTAATCGTTTCTTTTCGCCTATCTTCCGTCGGGTCGTAAATCGCGACGACGAAATAACCGGCTTTTTTCGCGGTTTCGACGGCGTGCAACGCGTCCTCGACGACGATCGTTTCGTCGAGCGGCGTTCCCAAAAACTCGCGAGCGACGTCGAACACCTTCGCCGACTCCGCCTTCCCGACGCGGATTCCCGGGTCTTTGCAAGAAAAAAGCGCGCTAAAGAAACCGAGCGCGTCGTTGCGCCGGAGTCCCGCCGTCGCCAACTCCGCCGACGTCGCGGTCGCGATCGCCGTTCCGACGCCTCGTTCCTTCAAAAGCCGGAGCGTTTCGTCGGCGCCCGGTTTAAGCGTCGCCTCCTCGTCGTAAAGCGTTATAAGACGCGACTTCATCGTTTCGACGATCTCCGCCAACTCGATTTTCAGCCCGTATTCGGTTCGAAAAAACTCCGCGCTTTGCCGCAAGCTCATCGTCGAGAGCCGCTCGGTCAACTCCGGCCCCGCCTCGACGCCTTGGAGGCGCAAATATTCAAGCCCGAGCGCGTTCCATTGCGTCATCGTGTCGAGAAGCGTTCCGTCGAGATCGAAGACCGCCCCGCTCAATCGCTTCAACCGCTTTAATTCCCCTAATCCATTCTCTCGCATCTTTTTTACGCTCATTTATGTATGCCGCGTTATTTCGCCGTTTTACCTAATTTCGCGTTTTATTTTTCCGTTAAAGTCAACGCGACCGGTCAATCCTCCGCAAACCGTCGCGTTAACCGTTCGAGTTCCCGCGTCGCCGCTTCAACGTCGGCGCTCCCGAAAATCGCCGAAACGACCGCGACGCCGACGATTCCGGTTCCGGTCAACCGCTCGACTTGCGCCGCGCCAATCCCGCCGATCGCGACGACCGGAACGGAAACCGCGTCGCAAATCGCCCGCAACGTTTCGAGCGAAACGGCGTCCGCGTCCGCCTTCGTCGCCGTCGGAAAAACCGCCCCGACGCCGAGATAGTCCGCCCCGCTCTCGACCGCAAGTCGCGCGTCGGCAACCGTTTGCGCCGAGACGCCGAGGATCCGATTCGGCCCGAGAAGCCGCCGCGCTTCCCCCGCTTCCAAGTCGCGTTGGCCGACGTGCAACCCGTCCGCGTCGCATTCGAGCGCGACGTCGAGCGCGTCGTCGATAATCAACGGAACGCCGAACCGCTCGCAAAGCCGCTTGACCGCGACCGCCTCGCGCCGGAACTCGTCGACGTTCAAATTTTTCTCTCGAAGCTGAACGACCGTCGCGCCGCCGCGAAGCGCCGTTTCAATTTGCGTCGCCAACGCCGAAATCGCCGCGTCGCCGGTCTTCGCGCCAAGCCAAGTTCGGTCGGTAACCGCGTAAAGTCGCAACGCTCGCCGCAACGCCGCCGCGTCGAACCGTTTTCGCGCCGTCAAATCTTCGCTCGTCAACCTATTCCCTCCATTTTCCTGTTTTGCGCGACCGCTCGCCTCGGCGTATTTCGCTTAATTTCGCATTTTCGCGCTCAAACGCCGCCGAAAACCTCCGTTTCGACGCGCAAAAGTTCGGCAAAACGTTCAGGTTCCGTCGTCGCCGCGTCGATCAGCTCCGTCCGAAACGTCGCGGTTCCGCCGCCGCGCTCGACCGTTCGCCGCTCCGCGATCTCGCCGCAAACGCCGAACGCCGC
>JAGBDD010000065.1 GCA_017937685.1 Thermoguttaceae bacterium
AAGAGCCGCCGCCGCGTTTGCCAATAAAACGCCGAAATCGCGCCGACCAACGAGTAAACGACGCCGAGCCGAATCGCTTTCGTCGTCTCGGTCGCCGGATAATCGAACGTTCGCGCCCCTTCGCGCTCCGGATCGTCGAGCGCCGGGAGGT
Organism: Thermoguttaceae bacterium; assembly: GCA_017937685.1. Lineage (GTDB taxonomy): Bacteria > Planctomycetota > Planctomycetia > Pirellulales > Thermoguttaceae > RUG369. Next base: position 152 of record JAGBDD010000065.1, read on the forward strand.
TCGCCGTTTTCGCTTGCAACGACTCCGCGATCAACCGCGGACCGGGCAAAATCGCGCCGCCCCGAAAGACGCCGCGCTCGTCGACCCAATCGATCGTCGCGGCGGTTCCGACGTCGACCGCCAAAAACGGACGTCCCGCCCCAAGAAGCCGGACGCCCGCGAACGCCGCGACGGCGCGGTCGATCCCGAGTTTTTCCGGATAGTCGTACTCGACCGGAATCGGAACGTCGGCGAGCCGGAGCGTCGAAAACGCGTCGAGCGGACGAAAACGCCGAACCGCCGCTTCGAGCGCCGACGCCTTGCGGTCGTTGACGCTCGAAACGAGCCAGCGCGCCGAAACGCCGCCGTCGAGCGGAAGCGTTCGGAGCCAAGCGTCGGTCGCGTCGAACGTTGCCGACGCGTCGGCGAACTCGGCGTCCGGGAACGGGCCGCTCTCGACGTCGCGCCAAAACCCGATTTTCGTCCGCGTGTTTCCGACGTCGACGGCGAAAAAGGGCCGCGTTTGCCCTCGTTCGCCGCAATCGCCTAAAACGCCCAAAGCGCCCTGTCCACCCAAACCGTTCAATTCGCCCCGTCCGCTCAAATTTCGATCAGCTCGTAATCGAGCGAACCAAGCCCGAGTTTCGCGCCGTATTCGACGACCGAGCGCCAGTTCGTCGTCGGGTGCATCGTGCAGAAGTGGTCGCCGTTCGGCTTCTTCTTCGCGAGCGCGCTGTTCGGGACGATCGGCTGTTTGTTGACCGCTTCGGCGCAAGCCAAGTCGAGCGCGACCGGGTCGAACGACGCGAACATCCCGACGTTCGGAACGACCGGAATATCGTTTTCGGCGTGGCAGTCGCAGAACGGCGAAACGTCGTTGACCAACGCGATGTGAAACGACGGGCGCCCTTGCAGAACGGCGAGCGTGTATTCGCAAATCTTCTTGTTCAAAATTTCAAACGACTCGTCCATCGCCGCCCCGACCGCGTCTTTCGGGCAGCGACCGATGCAACGTCCGCAACCGGCGCATTTATCGACGTTAATCGTCGCCTTGTTCCCGTTCGCGGCGTCGAAGGAAATCGCGTCGTGCGCGCAGGTTTGAGCGCAAACGCGGCAGCCGACGCAAAGCGAATGGTCGACGATCGGCTTCCCGCTCGAGTGCATCTCCATTTTCCCGGCGCGCGAACCGCATCCCATCCCGATGTTTTTCAACGCCCCGCCGGCGCCCGCGCACTCGTGCATTTTGAAGTGCGTCAGCGAAACGACGACGTCGGCGTCCATCACCGCGCGCCCGATTTTCGCCTCTTGAACGTACTCGCCCTTAATCGGAACGAGAACTTCGTCGGTGCCTTTGAGACCGTCGGCGATCACGACGTGGCAGCCGGTAACGAACGGATCGAAGCCGTTGCGGTACGCCGTTTCGATGTGGTCGATCGCGTTTTTACGGCTCCCGACGTAGAGCGTGTTCGCGTCGGTCAGGAACGGTTTGCCGCCGAGTTCCTTCGTGAAGTCGGCGACGACGCGAGCGTAATTCGGGCGCATATACGCCAAGTTGCCCATTTCGCCGAAGTGAATTTTCAGCGCGACGAACTTGTCCTTCAAGTCGAGCGAAGCGTACCCGGCGCGGTCGATCAGGCGACGCAACTTTTGAAGGAGCGTTTCGTTCGGGGTCGCGTGAAAGTCCGCAAAATAAACCTTAGATTTTTCCATCGTTTTTCACTTTCTGTTGCGACGCGTTGAAAATCGTTGCAATCGCGCGTCGTCGATTCGCTCGATAGTGGTAAAACGCCGCTCGAGTTTTCGTCGAGCGACGCGATAACGTCGTTATTAATAAAATATTGAAAGGACAACGCGGACATTTTCGTTCCGCGTCCGTTCCAATTTTACCGATTATTCCGAACGCTCCGCTTGTTCCGTTGGCGACGGGGTTTCGGCGGCGTTTCGGTCGCGCTCTTTTTCCGCCCGTTTGGCGCGCGCTTGACTGCGGAACCAATTCCGTTCGGCGCGTTCCAACCAAGTCTCGGCTTGACGCTTAAGGTTCCCGGTCGCGTTTGCGCTAATCTCTCGCAACAGTTTAACGCATTCTTCGTCCTTTTGCAAGAGCCTCGTTTGTTCGCAAAGCAAAATCGCCAACTGCAGTTGGAGTTCAAACGAACCGGGTCGCAACTTCAACGCTTGGCGGCAATCGGCCTCGGCGGCTTCGTAATTTTCGCTAAATTTATTAAAATACGCGCGTTCGACATAATAAACGTCGTCTCGCGCCTCTTGCGGCGTCGTTTCGAACACGACCTCCGCGTTTTTTAACAAAACGGCGAAAAGAGGCGTTTCGTTTCGCTTGCCCCAATACCGCGACAAGGCGGCGCGCGCTTTCGTCGGATCGTTCGGCATAATCTCGGCGACGACCGCCTCTTGTTTGGAAACCGGAACCCCCAACTCGACCGCGCTTAAAATCGACGTCCAACAAGGGAGCGAAAACTCCGCGCTTCGACGCCAAAACTTCGGCCAAAGGAAATCGGCGTCGACGCGGAAAAGCTCGCGTCCGGCGTTGAAAAGAGCGTTCGCGTCGAACGCCGCCGCTCTCGCCGTTCGGCGCGCCGCCAACTCGACCGCTTCCCGCTCTCGCGCCCAAACGATCGGCGTCGCCGTCGCCAACGTTTTGGCGATCTTCATATGCGACGCGACTTGCAACGGACAAACGCGACGCGCCGCCGTCCAGTCGGCTAAAATTTGCGGAAACGCCTCGGCGAGCGCCTCGTTCGAACGGATGGAAGCCGCCGCCGCGTTATATCCCAAGCGCCGATAGTGTCGCAACGTCGCTTCCCAATATTCCGGCGCCGTTTGCGCCCAAAGTTCTCGGTCGGTCGCCGTCGGTTCCGCTTCGCGCCCCGCCTCGAATTGAACGACGCGAAAACGGATCAGCTCCAAGTAAGCCAACGCGGCGCGAACCTCGTAAGAATCGTCGCGGCGCTCGACAAACGAACGCGTTTCGTCGATCAACACGTCGAGCGTTCCCGACGCCGGAAACGCGAAAAACGCTCCTTCGCCCCCCTTCTTTTTCATCGCCAAATCGGCGTTTTTGATCAAACGCTTAATCTCGTCGCGCCGCTCCAAGAGTCGCGTTCGCTCGACGGCGTCGGCGTTCTCGCGCAGCGCCCAACGTCCGCCGAGCAAAACGACGAGCAATAACGCCGACGTCAAAACCGCGCCGCCCAGCTCGCGCCGGGTCGCTCGCCGCTCTTCGCGAACCGCTTCGGCGCGCGTCTCCGTTTTCGCTCGCGCCGCCTCCAACTTTTCCCATTTTCGAACGTTTTTCCGCGCGACGCAAGACCCGCAAAGCGCCGCGAACAGGAAAAGGTTCGCCGAAAAATAGATTCCAAAGTCGCCCATCGACGCCCAAAATTGCCCGAGAAGAAGGCAAACGCCGCCGCAACCGACCGCCAACGTCTCGCGACTCCGCTTGCCGACGAGCAAACGTCCGACGCTTATCGAAAGCGCGAGGTAAGTCAGAACGTAGAGCGCGACGCCGACGTTCCCTGTCTCCAAGCGCGTTTGCACCAACGAATTTTCGGCGTAATAAAACAATCCGCCTTTTTTAAGCGCCTCGTCGGCGCTATAATTCGCGACGGAATACGTTCCCAACCCGGAACCGAACCAAGGATATTCGCGAGACGTTTCGGCGGCGGCGCGCCAATTTTCCCAGCGCGAGTCGCTTTCCACCGCCGTTTCGCCCGTTTCGACGTCCTCCTCGACGAGCGTCGACATCCGCGAGTCGACCTGCTGCGCCAACCCCGTCCAAACGATCAACGCCAAACCGAGCGCGCCCGTCGCCGCAAACGCCGGCCAATATCGCCGCCCTTCCTTGCGAATCGCGAGAACGCCGAGCGAGCCGACGAAACCGACGAACGCCGCGACCGAAGCGCCGCGCGACAACGAAGCGAAAATCGACCCGAAAATCAACCCGGCGACGCAAGTCCAAGCGACGAATCGACGGTCGAAAAGGTCGAAAAAGTCGCCGAGCGCTCGCTTCCAAAACGCGTCGCGTCGAATCTCGTAAACGTCGTTCCAACGCTCTTCCTCGACGCGTTCGCGCTTGCGTTCCGCTCGCTCTTTGTCGAGGACGCGCGCCGTTTTCAAAAACGCCGAAACCGCGAGCCCCAGCGCCGTCGACAAACACAAAACCAAGTAGCCGGCGGCCGCGTTTTTGCAGACGTACATCCCGTACCGCGCGTTCGTCGCGACAAGTTCCTTATTCGCCTCCGCCGGACGAATCGATTCGACGTCGACGAAGAATCGCTCGAACGGAGTAAATCGCTTTTCCCCCAGCCAATCGGCGACCGCTTCGTTTTCGAAAATCGCCGGATTCGCGCGCCCGGCGAGCCCGAAAAGCGCGACCGCCAAACCGTTCAACGCGACCGCGCTCCAAAGAAAGCGTCGCGAAGCGTTCGTATTGAACAAAATCGCCGCCGAGAGAAAAACGACCAACGCCGTTCCGAAAACCAAAATCGTTTGCCGCGTCGCGAGCGGATAAACGCTGATCGTTCGCCCCCAAGCGTTCCGCGCCGGAGCGTCTTCCGGCAAAAACGCCCGTTCGACCGCCGCGTCGACCGCCGTCGCGCTTTGCAAATCGAACGACGCCTCCGCGTCGAAGGGAAACGGCTCGCTCAACGTTTCGCGCAACGTCGTCTCCACCTCTTCGTCGAGCAAAGCGGGCGCCCGAAACGCGGGATCGGCGAACGCGTCGAGCGGCGGCGCGTCGGACGCTTCGTCGAAATCGGGAGGCAAAAGCTCGGCTTTCAACTCGAGAACGCGGGGCGAAACGCGGGCCAACGTCTCTTCGGAAAGGGGCTGAAACTGCGCGACGGCCAACGCCAACCCCAACGCCAACGGAATCGCCGTCGCGAGCGTCCCGAAATAAGAGTTCGTTCGGCGTTCGCGACGCGGCGTCGTCCAAAGCGAAATCAACGCGAAAATCCCGCTCGCTAACGTTAAATAGAGCAAAATCCGGAAATTTCGAGCGTCGACGCCAACGTTGGCCCAAGGCGCCGCGATCAACGCCGCCAAAACGCAAAACCGCCCCAAAAACGTCGTCAATCTATTCATTGTTTTCAAACAAGAAAAAACATTCGCTTCAAAAATCAAACTTCCCCGCGTTTGCTTCGCCGCTTTAATTCGGCCCGCAATTCGGTCAACTCGGCGCAAGAGCGAGCGTTCGCGACGTCGGAGCGCGTCAACCCGGCGCGTCGCGCCTGCTCGACGCCGAAACGGAGATAAGCCAAGTGCGCCGGGGAGTGCGAGTCGGTCGAAATAACGACCGGAACGCCCGCTTTTTTCGCGGCGATCAAACCGTCGACGTCTAAATCGAGCCGCCGAGGTTGCGAGTTCAGCTCGAGGCATTTTCCGAACCGCGCCGCCGACTCGACGAGAAAAGCGACGTCGACTTCCATCGGCTTGCGCATCCCGATCATCCGCTCGGTCGGGTGCCCGATCGCGTCGACGAACGGATTGCGGAACGCGCCCTCGTACCGCCGCCGCAACCGCTCCGGCGATTGATCGAGCCCGAAGTGCAAACTCGCGACGATCCAATCGGCTCGCGCCAACGTTTCGTCCTTCAAATCGAGCGAACCGTCGTCGAGAATATCGACTTCCGCGCCCTTCAAAACGCGAAAATCGATCCCTTCGCTCCGCAAAACGCCGTTCAACTCGTCGATATAATCCCAATAACGCGCAAATTCGACGTCGTTCATTCCGCCGACCGAAACGACGTTCTTCGAGTGATCGGTCGCGGCGAGATAATCGAGCCCGAGCCGTCGAGCCTCCGCGACCATCTCTTCGAGCGAGCCGGTTCCGTCGGTAAACGTCGAGTGCGAATGCAAATCGCCGCGCAAATCGGCGATCGTCAACAACTCCGGCGCCCCGGCGTCGAGCCAATCGCTCTCGACGCGTCCTTCGCGCAACTCGACGGGAATCTCCGGCAAGCCGAGCTTCTCGTATATTCGCCGCTCCGTTCGCGAGCCGAGCCGCCGCGCCCCGGAATAAAGCCCGAGCGACGTCAACCGCCAACCGCGCTCCGCCGCCCGTTTCCGCAACGCGTCCCAAGACGTCGGCGTCGACGAAAGGAAAAGTTTGCGGGCGCCCCAAACGAACTCGGTCGCCGCGTAAAAAAAGAGACGCGTTTCCGGCGTCGGGCGACCGTTGAACGGCAGCTCGAACGCGTCCGGTCGGAGCGAAACGGCCAAAAATCGGACGTCCTCCGCAAGCGTTTCCTTAACGAAAACAGCGTTTTTGATTCGCTCGAACGCGCTTTTCGGGTCGTCGGTTTCGATCAAAAAGTCGAGTCGAGCGACCGCGTCCGACGAACGCCCGAGCGGCCCGACCGCTTCGATTCGAGCGTCCGGCGCGACCGCGCCGTCCCAATTTCCGGAACGTCCGCCGCTCGAAGCGCCTTGAGCGCCGTCCCCCGACTCGCGCCGCCGCGTTTCCTTCGCTCGCCGCCGCTCCTCTTCTTCCCAACGTAAGCGCGCGTTCGCAGGATTGTCGCGCGGAACGAAAAATCGCCGAATTTTCCCGACGACGCCGAGCGCCTGCTCGCGAACCGCGTCGATTCGCTCTTTCGAGACGAACTCGGAGACCAGCTCTTTCGCCGTCGCCGCGACGTCCCGTTTTTTCGTCGGATTGCGCAATTCCGAAACGATAAAATCGGCCAACGCTTCGGCGTTCGCGCTAAAAATAAGGTTCGTATCGTCGAGCGAAAGCGCCGGTTCGTCGAACGCCGCCAAGCGAACAAACTCGCTTCCGAACGAATCGCTCGCGAAAACGCCGATCGCGCTTCCCCGTTCCGACGCTTCGCCGTCGCGAACGCCGTTCTTGTCGAGCGCGTTCAAAAAATAAATATCGTCGAGAATATCGAGTTCCGTTTCGGGCGAAAATTCCCGCGACCGGGAAAGCGCGCCCGCTTCGCAAGCCCGCTTCAACGAGTCGAGGTCGCGAACGCCGAACGCGTCGCGCAAAAAACCGACCGCCCGCAAGTCGAGCGCCCGAACTCGCGCCAACTCGACGACGCCCGGCTCGACCGCCCGCGCGACCCGTTCGAACAACGCCGACGTTCCAGTCGCGACCGTCTCGCGCAACGCCCAAACGACGTCGGGAAAAAAGTCGCGAAACCAAAATCCGAGCGCTCCGTCGAGTTCGGCGCCGACCCGCTCGTCCGACGCCGCGGACGCGAAAAACTCCAACGGAATTTCAAGAAGAGAAACGCGCTCCGCCGCCCGCGTCAACTCGTCGGTCAACGGCGACGGGCCCTCCCAAAACTCGAGAAGCCGCGCCGTTTGCTCCAATTTTTTCGATATTCCGACGTTGTTCATAAAGAAAAATTCGCGCAATTCCTCCGACGTCGCGCCGTCCGATAACGGAGCGAATTTCAAAATCAAACGCGACGACGCGACGCCAAAACGCCGAATCGTCGCCTAAATAAACGGCGGGACGCTCGCTCGCCGTCGTCGACTAGCGCTTGAAGGCCGACGCTCGACGAAGATCGTCGCGATCCCGAGCTTGTCGCAAACGCCGGCGCCTAACGTTTGAAACGCGGCGCCGGTTCGTTCGTCGTCGACTAGTGTTTGAAGTGTCGACGACCGGTGAAGATCATCGCGATCCCGAGCTTGTTGCAAGCGTCGATAACCGCTTGGTCGTTCTTCGAGCCGCCCGGTTGGATAACCGCGACGACGCCCTTGGCCGCTTCGATTCCGTCCGGGAACGGGAAGAACGCGTCGGACGCGAGAACGGCGCCTTGCGCGCGGTCGCCCGCTTTTTCGACGGAGATTTCAACCGAGTCGACGCGGCTCATTTGGCCCGCGCCGACGCCGACGAGCGCTTCGTCTTTCGCGAGAACGATCGCGTTCGACTTGACGTGTCGCACCATTTCCCAACCGAAACGGAGGTCGCGCATTTGCTCTTCAGTCGGCGCTTTCTCGGTAACGACGCGCCAATCTTCTTCCGGATCGACTTCGACGTCGCCGTCTTGCAGGAGCGCGCCGCCGGTCAGCGGACGAACGACCCAACCGCTCGGAGCGCGACCAAATTCGCCGGTTTCAAGCAAGCGAACGTTCGCCTTCCACTTCGGAACGGTCGTCAAAATTTCCAACGCTTTCGGCGAGAAGGACGGCGCGATAATCGCTTCGACGAAGAGCCCCGGTTGCGCGAGGTAGTTCGCCGATTCTTCGTCGACTTCGCGGTTGACGCCCAAAATCGAGCCGAACGCGCTGAGCGGGTCGCCTTCCATCCCCTTGCGGACGGCGTCGGCGATCGTATCCGCGACGGCGGCGCCGCAGGGGTTGTTGTGCTTCAGAACCGCGACCGCCGGTTTGTCGAAGGAGCGCGCCATCGCCAACGCGGCGTCGGCGTCGAGAAGATTATTGTACGAAAGTTCTTTGCCGTTCAGTTGGCGAGCGGTAACGGCGGACGCGCCCTTATATTTCGCGTCGACGTAAAGCGCGGCGCGTTGGTGCGGGTTTTCGCCGTAACGGAGTTCCGTAACGAGCTTCATCGCGGACGAGATCGTGTTCGGGAAGACCGCGGCGCCGTCGTGTTCGGCGAAATAACGAGCGATCGCGGCGTCGTAAGAAGCGGTGTGCGCGAACGCGTCGCGAGCCAGCGAGCGGCGAAGCTGCATCGAGAGCGCGCCGTTTTGTTGGACTTCTTCCAAAACGCGGGAATATTGTTCCGCCGAGGTAACGATCCCGACGAAACGATGGTTTTTCGCCGCGGCGCGAACCATCGTCGGGCCGCCGATGTCGATATTTTCGATCGCTTCGGCGTCGGTAACGCCTTCTTTCGCGACCGTCGCTTCGAACGGGTAAAGATTGACGACGACGAGTTCGAACGGCTCGATCCCGTGATCGGTCGCCGACTTCATATCGGTTTCGTCGTCGCGACGGCAAAGGATCCCCCCGTGAACTTTCGGGTGCAGCGTCTTCAGACGACCGTCCATCATCTCCGGAAAACCGGTGTAATCGGTAACGTCGGCAACCGGAATCTCGTTCGATTCGAGATAACGCTTCGTACCGCCGGTGCTGAAGAGTTGAACGCCCGCCGCGACGAGCCCTTTCGCGAAGTCGGCGAGGCCCATTTTGTCGCTGACGCTGATCAACGCGCGCTTAACTTGAGGATCCATTTTTAACCTTTCTTAAACGTTGGCGTAATCGCGGCCCCCGACAAGGAAACGCCGCGCCTTTGGGAAAAACACGTCCTTTTACTATTTTGCGCCGAAAACGCGACGGGTCAAGCCCCCCCCGAACGGTTCCCCGCCCGTTTCCTTCAGTCGCGTTTTACAGCGCCGCCTAAAAGACCGCATATTCCCGACAAGCGTCGCGACCGGCAAAGTCGACCGCCGCAACCGTCGACGCGGAAGCGCCGCCTTCCCAACGCGCCGCTCGAAACGTCGCCGAACGTTAAAATAGGCAAACGACGCGTTTTATATCAACGCGCTTGCAGAACGTACCCGCGCCCGCGAGCGACGCAAAGGAGCGTTCCCGCCTCGTCCGTAACGCGAACTTCGGCCAGCGCCATCGTTCGAGTGCGAGAAATTTCCGTCGCCTCGGCGACAATTTTGCCGGTTTTAACGGTTTTACAGTAAGAAATCGAGACTTCAATCCCAATAACCGGCTCTTCCGCGTAATTGCAGGCGGCGGCGAACGCAAAGTCGGCGATGGAAAAGAGAACGCCCCCTTGACAAACGCCGACGCCGTTCATATGCTCCGGCTTCACCGTCAACTCGGCGCGCGCCGTTCCGACGCCCGCGTCGACCAACTCGACGCCGAGCAAATTGCAGATAAATTTGTCGGCCATCATTCGTTCGCGCTGTCTTTCGACGCCGATGTAAGAAATCTCCGCCATTTCGCTTCTATTCCCCTTTATTTCACCCGTTTTACCAACGTAACGGCGCAAAACGTCGTCGCACGAACGCGTCGCCCTTCGCTTCGCGTTCGTTTCCTCCGTTTTTCGCGCCGTTTACATTTTTACGTTTGAAACGACGCGCGTTCAACATTCGAATTTTTATCGACGGTTGAGTCGAATATGATTCGTCGCGACAAAAATATTGTTGTGTTGAATGCGAACGGTAAAACCGACTTGCTCGCCAAGGGCTTCCAGGTCGTATTTGATATTTTGCAGGTCGAGTTTCGGATCGACTTCGACTTGCCCGATCAACACGAAGTCGCCTTCCGGGGTGATGTCGCCGTAAAGGTCGACGATGTTGATCTCTTTATCGCCGAGATAACGAGTGAATTGCGAAACGATCCCTTCCGAGTCTTTCCCAAACGCGGTGATAACGAAAATGTTCGATTCCGGCGTTTCGGTCGTTTTTTTCTCGTCGGTCGTCGCGAAAAGGATCGCTTGGCAACCTTCGAGCCCCTTTTCTTGCAAAACTTTCGCCTTCAGCGTTTCTTCGTCCGCTTTTTCTTGCAACGAAAACGTCATAATGAGCGTAAAATATCCGTCGAGAACCGTTTGGCTGCACGATTCGATATTCCCGCCCAAATTCTTAATAGCCGAACTGACTCCGGCGACGATACCCGGACGGTCGATAGCAGTAACGTTAATCACATATCCGCAGCTCATCGATTTTTCCTCTTTTTCGATTGCGTTGTTTCTCGGTTGATTACCAGTTTAAATATTCCAATTTTTCCGATTTTTCAGGCCGATTTTCAATTTTGCCGACGCTTGCGCCCCAACGAGACGCGCCGCGTCTTGTTTACGACGCGCAAATCAGCGTTAAAATCGTTATTTCCGTCAATTCCGTTGTTATTGCCGTTTTCGCCGTTTTCGCGTCAATCCTCGCGAACGCTAAACTCGAGCTTCCAGCGGCGCGGGCCGTCGACCTCCTCGCACCAAATTTCGAGCGCGCCCAACTCGGTAACGACCGTTCGGAACCGCGTCGCGACGTACTCGACGCCGCCGAAACCGCCGTCGCCGCCTTTGTTTTCCTCGCCTTCCCCGTCGCTTTCCGGCGCTTCGAGCGCGGTTTCGATCGGGTCGGTTTCGAGCAAATCGCCGTCGTCCTCGGCCAAGTCGAGAAGCGTTCCCGGGCGGTCTTGCGGACGCGTCGTCGAGCCGAAAAAGCGGAAGACCGCCGGTTCGCCGACGACCAATTCGAACTCGTCGCTCGGAACGGCGAGTTCCGTTCCCTCCTCCATTCCGACCGGCGCGACGCAAAGCGCCTTCATCGGTCGCGGGACGCCCGGAATCGCCAAGCCCGCCGACTCGATCCCGATGTAATACGAGCGCGCCGACGCTCCGCGAATCCGGATTCCGCCGCGTCGCTTCGCCAAGCCGTAAAACGCGGCGCCGCGAGCGACCGCTCGGTCGAGATCGGCGTCCGGATTCAAATTCGTCGGCGGCGCGTCCGGAAACCAAGCGCGCAACTGTTCCTCGAACCGCTCGGCGATCGCTTTCGACTTGAAAACGCCGCCGTTGAGAAGGTAACGCGTCGGGCGAATCGGCGCGCCGTCGTCGTCCGTTCGGGAGTTCAAAAACGCCGCGACGTGCCGAGTAACCGCCGCGTCCGCCTCGAACGGGAGCCCCGCTTCGCGCAACCCCGCTCCGGAACGCCGTTTCGGACGGTCGTCGAGCGAACAAATCGGGAAAAAGCCGTCCAAAACAATCGCCGTCGCCTCCGCTTTCGGAAAATCGACCGAAACGGAACCGCCGACGAGTTGGCTCGACCGCCCGAGCGCCGTTATTTTATACGTCTCTTCGCCGCCTTGCGCGCTTTCGCTATTTTCACCTTTTTCACTAACCGCGTCAACGCTCGCAATTTCGTCGGATTGCGCGACCGAACCGCTAAGAAGCGTTTCTTTCGCGTCGCGACACTGCCGCCAAAGGGAGCCCGCCTGCCAAGGGTTCAACTTCGTTCCCTTCTCGGCGAAGAGCGCGGCGGCCCGGTGCGCGAGCGCCAAGTCGACGTTGTCCCCGCCGAGGAGAAGCCGATTCCCGACCGCCAGCCGGTTCAAAACGAGGTCGCCGTCTTCTTCCTCGACGCGAATCAGCGAAAGGTCGGTCGTCCCGCCCCCGACGTCGCAAACAAGCGCGACGTCGCCGACGGTCAGCTCCTTGCGCCAAGCGTCCCCTTTTTGCGCCAACCAAGCGTAAGCCGCCGCCGACGGTTCTTCGAGGAAAATCAGCGTCTCCGGGTTGAATCCGGCGCCGATCGCCGCCTCTCGCGTCAATTCTCGGGCGCTTTCGTCGAACGACGCCGGAACGGTCAAAACGACTTGCTGTTCGAAAATCGGCGCGTCCGGAAAGGCGTCGTTCCAAGCGGCGGCAAGGTGCGCCAAGTACCGCCGCGACGCTTCGACCGGCGAAACCCGCGACGTTCCGTCGGGCGCGCCCCAAGGAAGTATCGGCTCGCGACGGTCGACTCGGGAATGCGTCAGCCAAGACTTCGCGGAAACGACCGTTCGCTCCGGCGTTTCCGCGGCTCGACGCAACGCAATTTCGCCGACAAGGTAAAGCGCGTTCGGATTCGACGTTCCGCTCGGTCGCGACGTTTCGTTTTTACCGCTCGCGCCGATTCCGAAAATTTTGCGGAAAAAACCGCTCTTGCCGTTTTTAACGGTTTTATCGTCCTTATCGGTTTCGCCGCCGACTTCGCCCGTCTCCGCGTCGCCGTCGAGCGACGTTTCGTTCCAAGGCAAACGCCAATCGGCCAACCCGCGCTCTTCCTCCGGGCCGACGTAAAGAGCCGACGGCAATTTATCGCGCCGCTCTATCGTCGACGTCGCGACAAATTGCGGAATTTCAAGGACGCGCGGTTCGTCGCCGTTCGCGCCGTCGGTCGGCAAATACGCCAATTCGCAGTTCGACGTTCCCAAGTCGATCCCGACGACGTATTTCGCCGACGCGGCATAACCGCTAAATTCCGCGTATTTTTCCGAATAATCGCCGTCTCGATTCATCGTCGTTCCTCCCGAAACTCGTCGCGCCGCCTTTGCCGCGCAAGCGAACATCGCCGATTTTGTCATTAATATTAATAGAACGTTTTGCGACCGCGAAAAACGGCGCTCGCCGCCCTGTCGAAGCGTCGCCAATTATTATACGTATTATACGCGATTTTTTATTTTTTATAAGGAGGCCGTTTCTTCTTTCGCTCGTTTCCTTCGTCGACGCGTCCCTTCGTTTTACTTATCTTCTCCTTTTTAGCTTTTCAACGCGGCAAACGGAGTCGAACGCTCGAACCGCCCTCGGCGATTTCCAACATTTCGCGCAATTCGTCGAACGAGCGAACGACGGCGGCGGCGTTCTCGTACTCGTCGAGCGAGTGCCCGGCGCTAAAAAAACCGACCGTCGCCGCTCCGGAAGCCGCGCCCGCGTCGACGCCGTTGCGCGCGTCGTCGATCACGACGCAGTTCTCCGCCGGAACGCCGATTTTTTTCGCCGCCGTCAAAAAAATTTCCGGCGCCGGCTTTCCATTTTTCACCTCGTCCCCGGCGACGACGCGGTCTCCGAACAGCTCGCGAACGCCGAGCCAAGTCAAAATATGCTCGACGTTCTCGCGAGGCGCCGACGAACCGACGGCGATCTTAACGCCGCGCTCCGCTAAATAACGAATAAAATCAACCGCGCCCGCTATCGGCGTCGTATGCGTCGCGACGCTCTCCCGAAACGCCGTCTCCTTGCGGTCGACGATCGCCGCGATTTCCGCCGGATCGGTCGGCGGATTCTCGCCCCAATGACGAGCGACGATCACGTCGGAAACCATCCCGAAAGTTGCCCAAAACGCCTCTTCGGTAAAGTTTACCCCGTCTTCCTCCGCAACGACTCGCCAGCTCTCCCAGTGCGCCGCGCCGCTGTCGATTAAGACGCCGTCCATATCGAAAATAACGCCCATTTTACCTCCGCTTGTTGATCGCCAAAGTCCGCGTCTTCAACCGCTCGCCGCCGTTTCGCTAATCCGTCGTCTTAATTCACCCCGGCGCGCCGACAATACGTTATTATTATTTTGCCAAGTCTCGCTCTTTCGTCAAGCGCTCGACGCGACGCAAAAGAATAAATTCGGCCTAAATCGACGGAAAATCGCAGCGCGTCGCTCGCCCCGGCGTTCGGAGCTTCCGTATCGACGACGCGATTCCGCAAAATATAAAGAAAAAGGGCAAATTATCGCAAAGACGTCGAATTTAACGTTGACGCCGCCGTTTTCTTAGGCTAAAATCGCGTCAAGATCAAGAGAATACACAGACTTTAAGGAAAATTGCGATTATTCCGCTCCGTCTTCTAACATAGACTCCCCATTTTAACCTAAATACGGCGATCTAAGTCGACTTTAACCAAAATAGCGAAAACCTCAAAAAAGGCTCTTGAAGAATCTCGCGGTCGCGGTATACTTGCTTCCGTAACTTGCGTTCCTTTTCAAATTCAAATTGAGTGGCGTTTTTTTGAGTTTGAAATATTGATTTTTAACAAACAAAACAAACGTCTGTCGCGTTCTCAACGGTTCGCGGCGCGGCGTTTTTTTGTTGTCGGCGTTTTCGTCGTTTGTTTCCCTCCCTTGCGAAACGTTGCGTTTTACCGGCGCGTTAGGCCGGTTCCTTTTCGAGGTTTAACGTTTCGTCTTGTCGACCTTTTGGCGGGGGGACGGCAAACGACGACGCAAAATCGGCCTTTATTTTTCGCTGAAACGGTTATTTGAACGCGCCCCTTCGACGACGATCGGCGTTCGACGTCGGAGACGGTTGTTCGATTCGGTTGGCGTCGCATCGATTTTCGTTTGCGTTCCGGCGAAAAACGTTTTCCGTCGTTTGGCGACGGTTTTTATCGCCCTTGCGCGGTTCGTTTTATAACGATTTTACCGGTTGCGCAGGGCGGCAAATCGACGTCGACGTTTTGTTTCGACGTTTTAGGAAAACGGGCGCGTTTCGATTCCGTCCTTGGTTTCGGAAAATTTTGCGTTTTCGCCGTTAAAAATCGCTTTGCAAGGAGCGTGTTAACAGGATGTTTTCTCGTCAATCTCAGCGGTTGCCTCGGATCGGCCTTACGACGGCTTACAAACCGGAACGCAACGACGTCCAAGGCGTTAGTTTCGTTTTCGACGGTTATCTTCGCGGTCTTGTCGAAGCCGGAGCCGTTCCCGTGCTTCTTCCGAATTGCCATAATTTCGACGTTACCCTCGAACAACTCGACGACCTGGACGGCGTCGTTTTCGTCGGCGGCGGCGACCTCGACCCGCGCAACGACGGCTATATGTTGCACCCGTACACCCGCCCGATGCCGCCGGAACGCGAAAAATTCGACCGCGCCCTGATGCGCGAAGTCGCTCGCCGTCGGCTTCCGGTTCTCGCGATCGGCGTCGGTATGCAACTCCTCAACGTCGATCAAGGAGGCGCCCTTTTCCTCCACATTCCGGACGATATTCCGCACGCTTTCCCGCACCGCGACCCGATGGATCCTTACCATCGCCACGGCCTTACGATCGAGAAAAACTCCCTGCTCGACCGCGTGTACGGCGACAACGACGTCCGCGTTTCCAGCATGCACCATATGGCCGTCGACGACGTCGCCCCGAACTTCCTCGTTTCCGCGCGTTGCCCCGGCGACAACGTCGTCGAAGCGATCGAGTCGACCTACGAAGACTGGCTCGCCGTCGGCGTCCAGTTCCACCCGGAATCGACCGCCGCGTCCGTCCTCGACCGCCGTATTTTCCACGAGTTTGTCAAAGGCGTCGGAAAATTCCGCGAAACGGGCCGCAACCCCTTTCTTTGGACGCCCGTGAAACCGGAACGTTCCCAAAATTCGGAAAAAACGGAAAAATCGCGCGCCAACCTTTATCCGGCGTCGGAAATCACGATTTGAGTCGGTTCCGTTTTCGCTCGTTCTCCGCGTCGAGAGCGAGCGAAAACCGCCCTTTTTATCGACGCGTCCGCCTTTGACGCCGGTCGTTTCGTCGGTCGGATTTTATCGGCGGCTTTTCCCTTAAAATCGTTAACGCCCAACTTTTCCCAACGGTTTTACGGCGTTGTTCTAAACGCGACTTTTGTTCGCGTCGAACGTTCCGCGACGTTCGCCTTGCGCCCTTACTTTTCCCCGTTCGTCGACGCGTCGACTTAAAAAACGGAGCGTTCAATGTTTTTTTTCAAAAATAAAACCCCGATTTCGTCGCCGTCCCTTCACTGGTTCGTCGGCGTTCATATTTCGTCCAAGGCGCGCAAACTTGAAACGGCGCTCGTCGGCTTGGAAGGGTCTCGTCCCGGCGCCGGCGTCGTCCTTCCCAAAAGTATGTCGTTCGACCTTCCGGAGGAAATTTTTACCGCGTTCGACGAATTGCGCGCGCAACTCGACGCCGAAAACGACGCTCCGACCGCCGGTTCCTCCGGTCGCGTTTCGGAGTCGGCGCCCGCGGACGCGCCGTCCGACTTAACCCAACTTTTCCAAATTCGCGTGATGCTGGCGACGCTTCAAACGGAGGCGATCGAAGCCCTGCTCGCGGAAACCGACGTTCGCCAAGACGAACTCGTCGCCGTCGCAATCAACGATCCCGGCGTCTGGACGCGCGCCGCCGATTGGGACGCGCCGCCGACTCGTTACGGCCTCGCCGACGGCGCCCTCTTCGCGGAAAAAACCGGATTGAACGTCGTCGACGCGTTCGTCGGCAAAGATTGGTCGACCGAAGGTCGCGGCGTTCCCGCGTTCGCGTTGCCGTATTGGACGTTGCTCGGCGGCTCCGAACGCGACCGACTTTTGATCGATCTCGGCGAAACGGCGCGCTGGACGTATATTCCGTCGGCGACGACCGACAAAAAATCTTGGTCGCGCGTCGCGTTTCAAGAAGTCGTCCCTTGCGGCTCGCTCTTGAACGCGTTAACCGAAGCGACGACCAAAGGACGATCGCAACTCGACGTCGGCGGGCGCCTTTCCGTGCAAGGAAGCCGGAACGCCGAACTTCTCGACTTTTGGCGGGAAGCTCGGCGGGCGCGGGGCAAGGACGCCCTTCCGCCGCGTTATTTTTCCTCCCCCCTTTCCTCGACGCTCGACGCGCCGTTCTATTTGGAGGCTCTCCAAAAAGACGAATCCCGACGTTTCAACGCCCTCGACGCCCTTTGCACCGCGGTTCATTTTATCGCCGAATCGGTCGCGGAAAGCGTCGAGGCGAACGCCGCCCGTTTCAACGAGCCGTTCGACGTCGTTTTGACCGGCGCCGCGAAGCAAAACGGACTCCTGTTCAACCGACTTTCCGCCCTTTTTACCCCGCGCCAGTTCCACTCGCTCGACGAATACGGCTTTCTCGAAGACTCGTTCGACGCGGTCGCCGTCGCAATGTTGGGCGCGCTCTTCGCGGCGGGCGTTCCGGCCTCCCTTCCGCAACTGACCGGCGCGGCTCGGGAGTCGCTCCTCGGACGCGTTTCCCCCGGAACGCCGGAAAATTGGAAGCGTTTTTGGCAGTTTCGCCTCGTTTGACGCGACGCCCACCGTTAAACTCGACGCGATCGTCAGAACCTGACCGGCGGAGTCTCCGCCGTCCGTCGCGTTCTTCGCTCGGGTTCAACGCCCCGTTTTTTCTCTCCGCAAAAGGCCGTCTCGACCCGTTTCTTTAAAACGCCGACGGTCTTTTGCTATTTCACCTATTCCTCTCATTCTCTCTTCTTCGTCGCGGCTAAGGCGTTATTTCCGGCATAAACCGCGCGACCGGTCGACGTTTTTTCAGGAAAAAAGTCGGTTTTTATTCGCGTTCCCTTGTTTCGAGCGCCGATTTCGACTATATTAAAAGAAAAGACGTCGAGCGACGCGTCCAACGACGCCCAACAAACGCTAATCGACGACGGTTTTATTGATTTTAACGAATTTAACGTCGATCGTCCGACGATTTTCCGCGTCTTTTCCTCAACAACAAGCGGTTGCCGCCGCGAGAAAGCGCTTATGTCCGAAAAAACCATTTTTAAACGCATTATCGATAAAGAGATTCCGGCGTCGATCGTTTATGAAGACGACCTCTGCTTGGCGTTTCACGACGTCGCGCCGCAAGCGCCGGTTCACGTCCTCGTTATCCCGAAAAAAGAGTTGCGTTCGCTCGACGACGTCGAGCCGGAGGACGCGCCGCTGATCGGGCATATTTTCGCCGTCATTCGCCGTTTAGCTCGCGAACTCGGCGTCGCCGAAGAGGGATACCGCGTCGTCTCGAACTGCGGTCAAAACGCGATGCAGACGGTTCCGCACCTCCACTTTCACCTGATCGGCGGACGCGGTTTCGCTTGGCCGCCGGGGTAATTTTTGCGTTTCCTCGCCCGAACGATATTCAAAACCGCCGGATAACGCCGCCGTCGCCGTTTTTTTTTTCGCGACGCTACAGATTTTTCACGTCAAAAACAAAATGAACGAAACCGATAAATATAACGACTACAAGTATCATATCGAAACGAACAAAGAGGCGTTCCTCTCGCAATGGTTCGAGGCGCTTCGTATTCCGAGCGTTAGCGCCCAACGCGAACACAAGGACGACGTCCGTCGAATGGCCGGTTGGCTCGTTTCGTTCCTCCGCGCCAATCTCGGCTTGAACTCGCGCACGATCGAAACCGGCGGAGCTCCGCTCGTTTACGCCGAATCGCCGAAAATCCCCGGGGCGCCGACCGTCCTTATTTACGGGCACTACGACGTTCAACCGGCCGAACCGTTCGAAGAATGGGTTTCGCCGCCGTTCGAGCCGACGATTCGCAACGGCAAAGTCTACTGCCGCGGCGCGAACGACGACAAGGGCCAATGGAGCGCGCACCTCTGCGGTCTCCAAACCTACTTGGCGGTCAACGGCTCCTTCCCGATTCAAATTAAATTCATCCTCGAAGGCGAAGAGGAAGTCGGGAGCGACGGTCTTTCGACTTTCCTCGGCGTCGAAAAGAATCGTCAACTCTTGGCTTGCGACGCGATCGTCGTTAGCGACACGTCGGCGGCGGGCCCCGGTATCCCCGCGATCACTTACGGCCTGCGCGGCGTCGTCGGTTTCGAAGTGAAGACGATCGGCCCGAATCGCGACCTCCACTCCGGCATTTACGGCGGTTCCGTCTACAACCCGGCGATCGCGTTGGCGAAAATTATCGACTCGATTATCGACGAGAACGGCAAGATTCAAATTCCCGGTTTTTACGACGACGTCGTCGAAATTTCGCCGATGGAACGCGAAGCGCTGGCCGGCAATCCGTTCGACGAAAAGGAAAATAAGGCGCACATCGGTATCGACGCGGAGTTCGGCGAGCCGGAATACACGACGCTCGAACGTCGCGGCGCGCGTCCGGCCTTCGACGTCAACGGTCTCACCAGCGGTTACCAAGGCGAAGGGGGCAAAACGATCATTCCGAGCTGGGCGTCGGCGAAGATCACTTTCCGCACCGTCCCGAACCAAGACCCGGAAAAGATTCGCGAAGGGCTCCGCCAACACCTCGCGAAGGTAACGCCGCCGGGAATCAAGACGGAGCTGACCTGTTCGCAAGGCTCCGGCGGGATGGTGATTCCGCTCGACGGCCCGTTCATCGTCGCGGCGAGCGACGCTCTCGAACGCGTTCACGGACGGCGTCCGCTCTTCGTCCGCGACGGCGGTTCGATTCCGATCGTCGCGAAGTTGCGTCAAGAGTTGAACGCCGAAACTATTTTGGTCGGTTTCGGGCTCGAAGACGACGGGATTCACTCGCCGAACGAAAAATTCGACCTCCGCTCTTTCTTCGACGGCGTTCAAACGAGCGCGCTCCTTTGGGACGCGTTTGCGAAAATTTCGCTCGAAAAATAACTTAACGTTCGTCAAAACCGGCGATCCGAAAGCGTCCGCGGCCCCTTCTTCGCGATTCGGCGGCGGACGCTCGATTTCGTTTCTTGCCTTAACCTTAGGGAGTTCTCCCCTTGTCCTCCGCCGACCAAGCCAACGACGCGTCGAATTCATCGCCTTTCGAGTTCGAAATTCCGCCTTCGCGATTTTTCCCGCCGGTTGAAGCGGCGGAGCCGGACGGCCTTCTCGGAATCGCTTTCGACGGCGCGCTCTATCCCGATTTAATCGTCGACGCGCTCGTTCACGGCGTTTTTCCTTGGCCCTTTACCGTTCCCGAAGACGTCGCCGACGTCGACCTCAACGATTTTAACAATTTTAACGACGAAGACAAGGGATTCGAAGAGTTCGACGACGAGGATAATTTCAACGAAAACAACGATTACGAAGATTTTGACGACGAAGACGCGGACTTCGAAGAGTTCGACGACGCGGACGATTTCAACGAAAACGACGATTACGAAGATTTTGACGACGAAGACGAGAGCGATTTCGCCGTTTTCGACGAAAAAGCCGACGTCGCCGACGCGCTTTTCTCCGCGCTCTCGCCGCGTTGCCGAAACGCCGTTTGGGAAGGTTTCGACGTTTCGTCGCTAAGCCGACTCGGCGAACTCCGCGTCGCGCCGCCCCAACAAAACCAACAAAACCAACAAAACCAACAAAACCAACAAAACCAACAAAACCAACAAAACCAACAAAACCAACAAAACCAACAAAATCCCGCTAATCAAACGCACGACGAAACGAATCGCCCGACGGCGACGCGAGAACTTCTCGGCTGGTGGTCGCCCGACCCGCGAGCGATTTTCGAGTTGGACAATTTTCACGTTTCGCGGCGGCTCGAGCGGACGATCCGGAGCGGCAAGTTCCGCGTTACGTTCGACGAAGCGTTTCCGGAGGTAATGCTCGGTTGCGCGAACGCGAAAGAACGGGCTAACGGCGAAAGTTGGATAACTCGGGAATTTTACGCGAGTTACTGCCGACTTTTCGAACTCGGGCTCGCGCACAGCGCCGAATGTTGGCTCGGCGACCGGCTCGTCGGCGGCGTTTACGGCGTCGCGATCAACGGTTTTTTCGACGGCGAGTCGATGTTTTCGGTCGAGCGCGACGCTTCGAAAGTCGCGTTGGTCGCCCTGTTGCGCCGTTTAAAAGCGCTCGATTTTCAACTTTTCGACCTGCAAATCCTCAACGATCACACGGCGAGCCTCGGCGGTCGCGAAATTCCGCGCGCCGAATACCTCCGGCGTTTGAAGCTCGCGCTCCGAACGCCGACGCGCTTCGTTCCTTAACGCCAAGTTCTCCTCGGACGCCTCGACGCAACAACGTTAAAATCGATTTAAACGCTAAAATCGACCTCCCAAAAACAAAAAGACGACGCGTTTTTTTTCTCAACGCGTCGTCCGTTTTTCTTCCAACGCGTTAGCGTTAAAAGCCGCAAAAAAGAAAAAATCCCAACGTTTTGTCCCCCGCGCGCCGTCCGCCTTCGACGTTCCTAAACGCCGGCGTTAAAATCCGCGCCCAAGAAACGCAAAAACGACGACGTTTCCCACCGAAACGTCGCCGTTTTATCGTTATAATCGATTTTTCGCGCCGAACGTTTTATTCTTCCCCCGTCGCCGTCGTTCCGTTTTCGGTTGAAATGCGCCGAATCGACGGAAAAGCTAGGGTGAACTGCGTGCCTCGTCCAGGTTCGCTTTGAATCGCGATGCGTCCGCCGTGTCCCTCGACAATTTTCCGCACCGTCGGGAGCCCGAGTCCGGTGCCGCTGCGTTTTGTCGAGAAAAACGGCTCGAAAATCCGTTGAAGCGTCGCGTCGTCGATTCCGCGTCCGGAGTCGATTAGGTCGATCGCGGTTTCGGCGCCGCAAAGTCGGGTTCGCACCCAAACTTGCCCGCCGCCTTCCGCCGCCGCTTGCGCCGCGTTCAAGAGCAAATTCAAGATCGCGCGGTCGAACGAGCGTTTGTCGATGCGGATTGTCGGCGCGTCGCTCGAATAAAACTCCAAAATTTCGACGCCGAGCGCTTCCGCTTGCGGTCGAAAAAACTCGACGATCTCCTTCAATTCCCGATTCGGATCGGCGGGCGACAGCTCGAGACGATGCGCGCGAGTAAAGTCGAGAAACTCGTTGAGCAACTCTTCGAGCCGAGTCGTTTCGCGGCGCGCCGTCTCGACGCGTTTCAAAGCCCGACGGCGTTGCGGCGAGTCCTCCAACTCTTCGACGTCCTCGGCGAGAAGCTCCATATTCAGCCGAATCGTCGATAGCGGATTCTTGACTTCGTGCGCGAGCGCGCCGGCCAAAAACGCGATTTCCGCGTACATTTCCTCCAAACGCCGATTCAAACCGTTCGGCGTAAAGTCTTTCACCGTCGACGGATCCATTCCCGCTCGTTTTCTCCTTATTCCGCAACGTTCGCCACGAGCGTCGCTCGCGCTCGCCGCGCTCGATCTAATCGTCGAGTTCCAAATCGTTTAACGCTCGCCGCAGTTGTCGCCCGACCTCGTCGCGCGGCAGTCTCACGATCGGGAAAACCGGCGTCGGATTGAAAGCGTCGGTCTTCGTTTCTCGTTCGCGGCGCTCCTCTTTCGAATCGACCCGCGACGCGACGACCTCGTCTTGCAACGCGTTCAACCACTCCGGCAACTCGAATCCGGCGCCGCTCGGAGCTTTCGCAAACTCCTCGATTTGCCGCTTCAACTCTTGGAAAACCGGATTCGCTTCGTCGCCGCGCCGCGCTTCGGAAATCGCGTCGAACACCAAGCCGCACATCTGCGCGACGTCGAGCGGACGCACAAACCGCTCCATCAAACGTTCGCGGACGCTTTGCAGGCAAATGCCGTATCGCTCCGTTAATTTATTATAATTGCGCAAACTTTCCAGCGAAAGATCGGCGCTCTTCGTCTTGACGTTGCGCTTCCAAAGCTCCGCGGCGTCTCGGCGTCCGGCTCGAATCAGCGCGTCGTGAACCCAATACACCGGCTTCAAGTTCCAAGCGATGCGTTCGTAATTCGCCAACACGCGTAAGAAATCGAGGAACATATACAACTTTTCGCCTCGATCCGATTGCGTCGTCGTGCTGTTATAATCGACGTATTCGGTATAATTTTCCGCGACGCATTCGAGCGCGATTTCCAACAAGCTCGCCGCCCGCTCCAAGGTCTCGACGCCGTCGACGATTTGCGTCGCCAGTTTATCGCCAAACTCGACGTCGTTCTTTTCTCGTTTCAACTCGCAAAGAGTCGTCAAGTAGACGCGCGTTCCTTGGTGCAAAATCGCCCGAATGTTGCGAAAACTTAAAAACGACTGCGTAAACAAATCGGCGCCGTACTCTTGGATAAACGTCTTTAACGCGTTCCACTGTCCCGGCGTCGCGATCGCTTCGACCGACGAAATGCGAATATGCTGACTATGCGCCAACCACCGGGACAACAGCGCGTCCATCGTCCGCTCCAAGTAGGCGACGAGCGCTTCGTCGTTCGACGCGAAACCGCCGTCCGGTCGCACTCGCCAATATTTCGACGATTCGGCGAGCGTTTCGGCCAAACCGCGCGTCGCCGTTTCGACGAGCCGGTCGAACTCGGTGATCGACCCGGGCGCCGACAAGCGCGCCTGCTCCATTTTTTGAACGCAACGGAGGAGTTCAAACGTTTCGGCGAAGAGTCCGAGACGCGGCGCGTACTCGAACAAGCGCGTTACCGCCTGCTGCAAACGCCGACAATCGACGATCGCCTTCGCGTCTCCGCCCCGCGAGGTCGGGATGTAAAGGAGCGTTTCGTTTTCTAAGCGAGCGATCAATTCCGGCCAAACGCGGCGCGTTCGCTTCGAATCGACGCGCAACATCGCCCCGAACGTTTCGAGCGCTTTCGACTTCCAAGGTTTCGCGTATTTTTCCGACGTTTCGTCGCGGAGCGCCGCTTTCAAGAAAACGATCGCGTCCTCGACCTCGACGATCGTCCAGATCACGCGGTCGAGCAAAATTTCCTTCGTTCCGCGCAACTGATCGTAAGCGGCCAAACCGTCGGCGGTTCCGTTCGGTTTCGGAATACGGAAGCGCGACGCTTGGTCGAGCAGCTCGTACAAATCGCGCTCGAAAACGTTCGCTTGCGCCAACCAACCTTCAAGGCGAAGGCGAGCGTCGCTCAACGTTTCGTCGTCGAACGGCTCGATCGGTTCCGAAACCGCCGCGCCGCGTAAAATCGGGGACTTGCCGGTCGCGAATTTCCAAAGTTTCGCCGTCGAATAGACGAACGCAAGCAACTCGTTGACGCGATCGGTCTCTTGCGCGAACTCGTAATCGTCCCCTTCGTCGTTAAACTTCGCCCCTTTTCCCTCGACGACGTCGTCGTCGACGCCGTCCTCGGCGCTGTCTCGGAACGTCATATTATCGTAAGCCGCGCCGTACAACGGATCGATTCCGCGCTTGTCGTCGTCTTCTTCGTCGCCGTCCCAAGCGCCGTCGTAATCGTCGGAATCGTCAAAGGCCTCAAACTCCACCGACGCGGAGGAGGCGTTCCCGCCGTCGACGCTCAAATTCGTCGAATCTTGCGCGTTATGTCCATTTTCCGCCGCGTCGTTTTCGCTCCCGTCGAGACTGCGCAACAGGCGGCGCGTCAATTTTTCGACGTCGTTCGGCCCGAGCCCGTCGGAGTCGCGCAACTCTTCCGCCGCCGCGACGCCGTCCGCGTCGCCGTTTTCTTCGAACGTCCGAATCAGTTCCGCCCAAAGTTCCTTTTTGCGACGCTCGTTCTCTTCCTCGGGCGTCGTCGGCGCGTCGTCGTTTTGGCGCGACGTTTTTCCGGCGTCGACGCCAAAACTCGGATTGGAAACGCTAATCGTTTTCCCGCCCCCGAAAACGCTCTCTTGGTAACGGCGGCGAACGGAGGGCGCCAACCGCAGTTCGTTCAACACAATCTGCATAAAGACGCGATACGTCAAGAATTTCGGGAAAACGTTCGCGTTGTCGCGATAAAAGCGCTCAAACTCCTCCGGCGACGGCAAATTCTCGACGTCGACCGCTCGCGCCGCGTCCTTAAAGGTCGCTTTCACGACGAGCTTCGGAATCCCGAGCGAGGAATATCCGGCGAACTTCGTCGCTAAAATCAGTCGGCGCGCCAAGTCGGCGAGGACGGGATTCTCCGTTTTGAACGTTATTTTCTTATCGAAACGATCCGGGTCGAGGCGCAGCGTCGGAATCGTCCAGTTTTCGCCGGCGTTCGCTTCGACGCGGTCGAGGAACGTTTTCGTCAAATTCCAACGACGCAGGTATTCTTCTTGCGTCAAGTCGGCGCCAAAGGGGTCGGAGCGTCGCGAACCGGAGGCGCCGCGCTCTTTCTCCGCCGCGCCGGGCTCGCTCCAAACTTGTTCGATCCAAGAAAACGCGATCGTATGGAACGAGTAATCGCCTTCGGTCAACGGAATCGTTTCCGACTGATTCAGCCAATATATTAATAAGGACGACGACGAAATCAAATCGTCTTTGTCGAGGAGCGCTTCGGCGAGCAACACGAACGCTTTCGGCGAACTGAACCGCTCGACGTGCCGGCGCCAGAACGCGACGTCGCCGACCGCGCCTCCCGCCTGCCGCCAACCGGCCAACGCGGTCGAGACCTTCGCCGCCGACTCCCAAACCGCCAACCCGGAGAACCCCTCGACGCTCGACGATTCGTCGCTCCCGAATTGATCCCACCAACCGGCCAAATCGCTCATTTTATCGGACAAATCGACGCGCAAATCGGCTTCGCCCGCCGCCGCGGCTTCCTTTTGAAGTCGACTGTACAGGTCGAAAATATCGTTCAACAGGTTGATAAAACCGTCGAGACGATGGTCGTGAACGACGGAGTCGACGCCGGTGAAGAGGCTGTACTGCGCGCCGAACCCGAGAATCGACCAAGGGTCCGGGAAGGCGCCGCAAGCGAGCCCGCGCCGCAACAGGTCTTCGATCTCCTCCAAACACTTCGCGCCCTCGGCGACGCGTCCGGCGTCGGCGGCCAAATGCGCCTTCGTAATCAGCGAGTCGATCCGGGACAAAATCCGCGCCGACGGCGTTTCGATAATTTGCGCTTGCAGACGAGCCTCCTCGAAATACCCCATCCGAGCGAACGTCCGCGCCAAACTAAACCGCTGCAGCTGGTCGGCCCGACGCTTTGCCAGCGCCCGATTCAACGACTGCCGCGCTCCGGCGAACGGTTGGAAAAGGCGCGCCGCTTCCGCCGTCAAACGGTCGCGATGCTCGTCGTTCGGAACGCGCAAAATCAGCCGTTCGTAAAACGCGTCGCGATAGGCGGCGATCGACGGCATCAGCGTCGAGAGCGTAACGGTCGAGTCGTGCGCCTGGACGCAACCGCCGGAAACGCCGGACGCCATCAAGATCGTTCCGGCCGTTACCGCCGCCGCTTCGTAAACGTACTGCGCTCGCAGCGTTTCGTCCTTTTCCTCCCAAACGCGCGCCATAATCGCGTCGAGCGTCGTTTGATGAACGACGAAGCGCCGATAATACCCGTTTTCGTCGATGCAGCGGTCGTCCCAAGTTCCGAAGCTGTAATTCGGGCGGCGGTTGACCGGGTGATCGAAGTCGTAAGCGCGCGGGTCGAGCGCCAGTTCCCGCAACTTATCCGGGTCGAACGACGCTTCGCGCAGGAGGTCGTCGTCGGTCGAGCGCAAAATTTCGAGCGTTTGTTCGACGACTTCGCGATAAGGCCCGAACGCGGCGCCGACGCCCTCGTAATAAAGCGGAACAAGCGAAATCCACTCGCGTTCGTTCGGCTCGTGTCGCTCTTCCCCTTCGAGAACCGGGATCGGGCGGTATCCGAGGAAGTCGTTCGCTTGCCGCACGACGTCGGCGACCAAGTTTCCGTCGTCGCCGAAAACGTCGCGAGCGGTCGTCAAGCGACAAATTCGCGCCATAAAGAACGAATTAAACAGAAATTCATTTTTTTGATGAAAAAGCGAATCGCGGTGGAAAATTCGATATTCGCTCAACGCTTTCTCGACCAAATCGAGAATCCGCGACGCTTGCCGGGAATCGCGAAACGCGTCGGCGGTTTCGGCCAACGTCGCGAGTTCGGAACGCAAAAGATCGAGCGCGTCCCGCCAAATTTCGGTCGAACCGCGTTCGGCGAGCGCTTGGTAAAGCGCGTTCCAAGCCGAAACGAAGCGAACGTCGCGACTTCCGGTCGAAAAATTCAAATAACCTAAAATATCGCGAACGCCAATTCGCTCGTTATCGTTCAATTCAAATTTTGTCATCGGTTTCGTCAATTTCGTTCGCAAAGACGGCGCGCCCGGTCGTTAGAAACGTTCGAGTCGTCAAAATCGTCAAAATTCGGTCGCTCGCGGCGACGAAGGCGGTCGTTCGAGCCCTTTCGGAGCCGCGATACTATTAATAGTAGACCCGTTTTCTTTTTTCACTAGGGGGGGCCCGCCGATATTCCGCAAAGGAAAACGTTTTTCTCGCCGCGCCGCCCGTTCGACCTTCGTTTTAGCCGCGACGTCTTTCTTTTTTTTCTTTCTTCTTCGTCTCGACGACAAGTCTAGCCGGAAAATCACAAACAAAAAACGCCGTTCACCCGATATTCAAATAACGCGTCAAAAAACGTCGCTCGTTTTCAACGAACGACGTTTCGAAACGGTCGACGCCGGAGCCGCTAAACGGAAACGTTTTCAACCTTTTCGCCGACCGACAGTTTTAACGAATCGACGCGATTTGCCGATTTTAACGTTAACAGCGGCCTCAACGTCAAAGCGCGTCGCGCAATTTTTCAATCAACGCGTCGATCATTTCCGGCGAATGCGTCGCGAAAACGGCGACTCGCAACGCTCCGCGCGCCCCGTCGCCGCGAGCCGGCAAATACGAAATCAAAATTTGTTCGTTCGCCAACGCCCGTTGAATCCGGCGCATATTCTGCGGCGTCCCGACTTGAAACGAAACGATCGGCGACGGCGATTCCGCCGCCTCGATCTTTAACGTTCGCAAACCGGCGCGCAAACGCGTCGCGTTTTCTCGCAATTTCGCCCGTAAATCCCCCGCTTTCGTTAAAATCCGCAAACCTCGGGCGGTCGCCGCGGCGATCGGGTTCGACGGAATCGCGCCGCAAAGCTCCTCGCAACGCTCGGTCAACTTCTCGACGAAAAACTCGCTTCCCGGCGCGACGCAACCGAAACCGCCGACCGCTTTCGCCAACGACGCGAACATATAAACCCGAACGCCGTCGCGTTTCCCCAACGCCGAACGCGCCGGAACGCCGAACGCTTCGTCGTCGAACGCGTCCGCCTCGAACGTCGCTTCGCTTTCCGCCTCTTGGCTCGTTTCGTTGACGCGGCTCAAGTCGAACCCGAAATGTTCGAGCGTTCCTCGCCCGCGCTTCCCTAAAACGCCGACGCCGTGCGAGTCGTCGACAACCAACGCCGCGCCCGGGAAGCGGCGAGCCGACGCCGCGTATTCGTCGAGCGGAGCGACCGAACCGCAATCGGCGAAAACGCCGTCGGTAACGATAAGCGGACGCGCGCCCGGCGTTAAATAACGTCGCAATTTTCCCGCCAAGTCGACGGAATCGCAATGTCGGAACAAAATCGGCGTTCCGTCGGTCGCGTCGGAACCCGCGCGCCGCGTTTCCGAGTCGCCGCCGTCGACGTTGCGGGCGCCTAAACGTTTCAAGCGCTCCGACCGTTCCAACCGTTCCCAATCGGCGTTGCGTCGGCGTTCGTTCGCGCACTTTTCGAGAAGCGGCGTCCAAAACGGCGCCGACGCTTCGTCGACGAAGACGCGGTCGAACGAACCGGCGAGAAGTCGGAGCGTCGCTTCGGCAAGCGTCGTTTCGCTCAGCGCGTAAAAAGCGCGGGAAGCGCCGAAAAATTCCGCCGCGTTTCGCTCGACCTCGCGAGCCGGAGCCGAGACGAAACAGCGTCGCGAAGTCGCCGACGCGAGCCCGTATTTCATCGCCGCTTCGCAAGCGGTCGCGAGCATTTCCGGGTCGGCTTGCAACCCGAGATACCCGTCGCCGCCGAAATAGACGTAAGTTTTTCCGTCGATCGTCGCCGTCGCGTCCGGCGGACCGTCGAGCCGGAACGCGTTCTCGACGTTTTCGCGTTCGAGATCGCCGCGTTTCGAACGAGCGGTCGCCGCGTCGCCGCCCGTCGACCTCGCGAAGACTTCCGCCGCTTTTCGCCGACGCTCCGTTTCGTCCCGTCCGGCGCGATTCGCGAGATCTCCCGCCAAGCGCCGCAAACGCTCGAACTCGGCGCGGTCTTCCGAGTCGGCGTTATCGTCGCGATCGCTCGATTCCTTGCAAGCTCTCGAATCGTTTAAATCTTCCCAACCGTTAAATTCAACGCTCTCCCCCGAATCGACGCGTTCTTCCTCTTTTCGCGAATCGCGCCGCCCTTCGACGTTCCAGCGATCTTCAAAAGCGTTCAAAAACGACGAAAAAACGCTCGGGTTCTCGTCCCGCTTCGTCTCGCGACGGGCGTCAAAGGAAAACCGCTCCGACGACCAAAAATCGTCGCGGCGCGAACCGAATCGGGAAAACTCGTTAAACGACTTCATACGAATCTCAAAAGGGGAAAAATAAGGAAACTTTACCGACGCGACGCCGTCGACGCTTCGACGCGTCGACCGTTTTTTCGTCGTCGACGCGAGAAAGATAGCAAGATTTGCGCGTCGAAACAAGAGAGGTTTTTCGATAAAAAAATTCCGCGTCGCGTTCTCAACGCTTGGCTTCTCGCCGCTTCCGCGTCGACGCTCGACGGCGCGAAAAAGAAAAATTTGAAAAAAATCGTCCCGGCGCGCAAAAAAAACTTGCAAACGGTTCCGCCGTTTGGTAAAATCGCCGCAAACGGTCGGCGGAACGCCGCGTCGCAACGGACGCGAAACGCCCCGAAAAATCCTTTCGCTTTATTAATATAACGTCAAAATCGGCTGCCGAAAGCCGAAAAGGAGCGTCCCAATGACATTGCGCAACGCCCGTTCCACTCGCCGCGATTTTCTTAAAACGTCGACTCTCGCCGCCGGCGTCGGCGCGCTCGGTCTCGCGAACTTTCCCGCTCCGGCGGTCGCTCGCGAAATCGGCGTCAACTCGAAGTTGAACATCGCGCACGTCGGAATCACTCGTCAAGGCGCGTACAGCGTCAACGGTTGCAAGAGCCAAAACCAAATCGCCCTCTGCGACGCGGACTCGAAACACCTCGACGCGGCGAAAGCGACCTATCCGAACGCGAAAATGTACCAAGATTTTCGCGATATGCTCGCCGAAATGGGCGACCAACTCGACGCGATCGTCGTCTGCACGCCCGACCACACGCACGCCGCGCCCGCGATCGCCGGGATGAAACTCGGGCTCCACTGCTACTCCGAAAAACCGCTCGCGCACGATATTTACCAAATCCGCGCGATGCAAAAAGTCGCGAAGGAAAAGAATCTCGTTACGCAAATGGGAACGCAAATCCACGCGGAGGACAACTACCGCCGCGTCGTCGAGCTGATCCAAGCGGGCGCGATCGGAACCGTTAAAGACGTTAAAGTTTGGTGTCAAAACCGTTATATTGGGAAGCCGAAGGCCGCCGAAAAGGTCGAATGCCCGAAAACGTTGAATTGGGACGCTTGGCTCGGCCCGGCCGCCGAACGCGATTACGACCCGCGTTACGTTCCGGGAACTTGGCGTCATTACTGGGACTTTGGAAACGGCGCGATGGGCGATATGGGCTGCCATTATCTCGACCTGCCGTTCTGGGCGCTTGGGCTCGGCTACCCGCTTTCGGTCGAAACGACGTCGCCGCATCCGGTCGACGAAGAGCTTTGCGGTTGGGACTTGACCGCGAAATACGAGTTCGCGGCGCTCGACGGCGGCTCCGAACCGTTGACGCTTTCTTGGCAAGACGGCCAAGCGCGTCCGGAATGCTTAAAGGAATTTGGGCTCGAAAAACACGGCGCCGGCGTTCTTTTCTTCGGAACCGACGGGATTCTCTTCTCGACGTACTGGGAACACGCGCTCCTGCCGAAGGAAAAATTCGAAGGTTTCGAACGCCCGGCGCAGTCGATTCCGAAGTCGCTCGGACACCACGCCGAATGGATTAAGGCGATTCAAGACGGCGCCGGAGCCGGTTCGACGACGTGCGACTTCGGTTATTCCGGTCGTATCGCCGAAACGGTTCTCCTCGGCTGCTTCTCGTACCGTTGCGGTCAAAAATTGATTTACGACGCCGAAAATATGAAGGCGACGAACTGCCCGAAAGCGGATCAATACATCAAGCAATACTGCCGCCCGGGCTGGGAAGTTTGATCGTTTAAGCGAATTTTAACGATTTTTCCTCCGTTCGCCGATTTCAACGCGTTTCACGACGCTCGAAATCGGCGACGCAAAGGGAAATTCCGCCCAAACGCGCGAATTTGCTCAATTTAACGCTCGACGACAAGAAAAACGTCGGAAACGCCGCGGCGCTCCGACGCTCGAAATCGGCGACGCAAAGGGAAATTGTCGCCCTAACGCGCGAGTTCACCCAATTTAACGCTCGACGACGAAAAAAAACGCCCGACGCTTTGAAAACGTCGGGCGTTCGTCTTTTGTCGGCAAGACAAAACGAGCCGAATCAGAAATTGTAACTAATTTCCTTGATTTCAAACTCAATCAAACCAACCGGCACTTTCACTTTGGCGACGTCGCCGACTTTTTTGCCGAGGAAGCCTTGCGCCAACGGGCACGTGCAAAGGATTTTGCCGGAGTCGAAGTCCTCTTCGCCCGCGCCGACAAGGGTGTATTTCAACGTTCTTCCGTCCTTCAAGCGTTTAACGACGATCGTCGCGCCGAAACGAATCTCGTCTTGCGGAATCGTCGACGGGTCGATAATTTGAGCGCGACCGATACGGCTTTTCAAGTCGTTAATTTTCGCTTGCAAGAGCCCTTGACTTTCGCGAGCGCCGTGATATTCGGCGTTTTCTTTCAAGTCGCCCTCGGCGCGCGCGGCGGCGAGACGCTCCAAAATCGGCGGCATTTCCTCGTTTTCAAGACGTTCGATCTCTTTTTTAAGACGAGCGTATCCTTCGCGAGTCATCGGAATCGGATCGTTCATGACTACCTTGTTACTTCCTTTCTCTCGTTTATTAATAGCGCGAAGGCGCGCGACCGCGACGGACGCGCGCCGGCGACGAGAACCTTCGTCCTCGCAACGACGTTCGTTCTTTTTATTTTACCTTAAATCCGGCGTTTGACAACCGCCCCTAGCGTTTAGCGACCGTCAATTTATTGCGAATTACGCCGATCGCCTTGACGACGATTTCTTCGCCCGCCTTATTTTTTCTCGGAAGCTCCAAATTTACGGTCGCCCGCGACGCAAAATCGTTGGCGACGCCGTCGGTCAAATTGTATTTTCCGTCGATTTCGATTTTAATCGTCGCGCTGGCCCCGGCGGTCAAATCGACGTCGAGAATCGCCTCCGCGACAATGTTCGCTTTCGGTTCGACGCGACGCAAAGCCTTCAACTCGCAATCCAAAATCAGCTTTTTCGAGCCGATCACCGGAAGCGTAAAAGGCGTTTCGGTCGTCCAACGATCGCCGACCGCGACCGGTTTCGCCGCGAGCGGATAAGCGAGCGGGTCGAAAATTTGCGCGACGTTCCCCGGTTCCGCGACCGTTTTAATATGTTCGACAAAATATTTTTCGCTCTCGTTTTCACCGACGGGAAGCGTTTTAACGAACGCGTCGCATCCGTCGACTTTAACGACTTTACCGTCTTTAAGTTCGACGATAAATTCGCTTTGCAACAACTTCGCGAAAACCTCTTTCATCAACTCGCCGCCGCGCGCCGTGTTGTCGCTATCGTAATACGCGACGTCGGAACCGTCGCTCTGCAAACGAATCATCACCCGCGCCGGTTTCAGTTTCAGCGTTCGAACGCCGTCCGCCCGCAGCGCTTCCGCTTCGACCCTCCAATCGAAAGTCGCCCGAGTCTGCGCGCGCGCCAAAACTTCGCGACCGTGCTGCTCGACGTAAGAAACGGAAGTCTCTTGGAGCGCGGAATACGCCCCTTCGTTCCAAGCGTTTTTAATTTCGACGTTCGCGTCCGCGGCGCTCGCCGTCGTTCCTAACGTCGCCCAAACGCACGACGCCCAAACGCACGACGCGATCGCGCCCCACTTTACCGCTCCAAACCCTTTAAGCATTAAATATTCTCGTCTAAAAAAGTTTTCCCAATTAAAAATCGAAAAGTCGCCGCCTGTCAAAGACGGGCGCTCATTAGTTGACGTCGGCGTTTATTTCCCTATTCTTCAGTCTTTTCCAACGACAATTTTTGTTTTTCATTATATTTTGTGGAAAATTTAATTTTGTCGTTAAAAAAGAAAAAGTTTATCTCTTTTGCTTAGTCGCGCAAAAGCCGACGCGACGCTCCGTTTTGCCGTCGCGACGTTCGCCCGAGAACGCGTCCGTCGATTCAAACGTTTGACGTCGTTTTTTTCGACGCCGCGACCCGTTTCCGCGCCCAATTATCGATACATCGGCAAATATCGATAAGGCGTTTCAAGAATCAGAACGGCCAGCGCGGTGTTGAGGAGCCGTCCGCCGTCGTTCATATATACGTCGTAAAAGAGCCAGCTGCCGCGTTCGCAATCGTCGACGCCGACCGACGCCGATAGCCCGCCGCCCCGAACTTGCGTCGCGACAAGAAAATCGCGCAACTTCGCGAACCGTTCGCTCCAAAGCTC
This sequence comes from Thermoguttaceae bacterium, assembly GCA_017937685.1. Classification (GTDB taxonomy): domain Bacteria; phylum Planctomycetota; class Planctomycetia; order Pirellulales; family Thermoguttaceae; genus RUG369. Next base: position 33,605 of record JAGBDD010000065.1, read on the forward strand.
GCCGCCGTAATGGTGAAGCGCAAGCGCGGCGTAATAGGAAAAATAGAGATTATGGATAAACCGACCGTCGCGAAAATAGGTCTTCCCTCGCTCGCCTCGCGAACCTTTAGCGGCTTTTTTCCAAATCGCGTTCGCGTCGTCGATCCAATCGGCGATCTGTTCGGCTCCGGCGTCGAGAACCGGCGTCCCCGGCGTCGCGCCGACGTACTCTCGCGCCAATACGCCGACGGCGGTCGTCCCCCAGCGTTTCGAAATTGGCTCCTCAATATCCTTAATGTAACGGTAAGAGCGTCCGTTTTTCTCCATTATCGAGTCGAGGAAGTTCCCGACGCGGTACGCGATCGACGGTTTGAGCGCAAATCCGGCGGAAACGCCCGACTTCAGCGCCATCAACTGCCACCCGAGAACCGACGTGTCCCCCGGCGCGTTTGGATGAAACCCGACGTCGCCCGGGTAAAGGTAACGCCAACCGCCGTCGTTGAGCTGCCCGGCGACGATCAGCTCGAGTCCGCCCTCCGCCAACGGGCGCAACGCCTCGTCGCCGGTCATTTCGAACGCTTCGCAGATCGTAATAACGGCCAACGCCTGAACGTAAGACGCCCCGGCCGCGACCAAATCGGCGCCGGGCGCAAAATCGCGAAAGTCGATCCCGTTTTCCGTCCGTTTCGCGCGGTACGACAAGAAACGCAAACCGGAAGCGACGGTCGTTTGATATTTGTTCTTTTTAACGTGATCGTACCCGGCGCCCAAAAACGGGAGAAGCGCGATCGCCGTCGCCGCGTTGCGACTCGGGTGCAACTTCTGCAAATAAGAATGCCCGCCGACCGACGCCGACGTCGCCGCCGAGTTCGAACAACCTTCGCAAGCGCCGCCGCGCCCGTTCGAGTCGTCCGCCGTCAAATCGAACGACCAGCCGCCGTCCGGAAGCTGATGCCGCGCCAACCAGTCGAGTCCGCGTTCGACGGCGTCCTCGCTCTCGTCGGTAACGTCCCCTTCTCGACCGGGCGCCCCGCGACGCCGCGACGCCGCCGTCCGCGCCTTCGTCGTTCCGGTCGCCGAATAAAACGGAACGCCGCCTCCGGTCTCGCTCGGCGCGAAATCGCCGACTTCCGCAAGGGGCGCCGCTTCCGTCGCGCCGTCGTTTTGCGCCGTCAAATCCGTTAAAGACCGCAAAGTCTCCTCGGCAAGGGCTTGCTCTATCTCTTCGACCGCGTCGTCCAGCGTCTCGCTAACGTCCGGAATTGTTTCGAGCGTCGTTTCGGCGGTCGCGGAATCCCCGGCTTCGTCGACGAAATCAAGTTCGCTCGGCTCCGGCGCGAACCCGCTTTCCGTCCAACCGATCGTTCCGACGCGAACCTGCAACGCGATCGACGCTAAAATCAAAACAAGAATCAAATGCAAGAAAACGCTAACGAACGCGCCTAAATTCCGCCGCGTCGTCGCCCAACGCCAAAGAATTTGCGCCGTCGAAAGCTCGCGCCAACGCGCCGGAACGGGAAAGAGCCCGAAAATTTTGCGCGTTTTATTTTTTTTGTCTAAACGGCGCCGACGACGCGCTTCCGGCGAAAAAGAGTCGCCCGAAACGCCTCGACGAGCAAGTTCCGCTTCGTCGAAATCGTCCTCGCCGACGATAATCGGCGGAACGACGACGCGGCGCGGCGTCTCGGCGTCGAGCGGTCGCGGAGGACGCGGGCCTAAATCTTGCCCATTTCCCCCGCTTTGTCGATCTTCCGAAATCCCCGCGCCGTTAAAATCGTCCGAACCGCGTTCGACGGTCGAATCCGGCGAATCGTTCCGTTTGTTTCCGCCGTTCCAATTCGCCGAACCGTCAAAACCGTTAAAATCGCCGTCTCTTTTTGCGCCGTTCATTTCCGTTTTCCTTCGTCGTTTCCCGACGCGACGGCGTTCGAGTCGCGCTTCGAACGCTTTTTCTTAAAAAATCGAACGACGCGGCGGCGTTTTAGCGCATCTCCATCTCGATGTAGTCGGTTTTCGGGTTCCCGACGTACAACTGACGCGGCCGCATAATCTTCGCGCCCTCGGCGAAGTGCTGTTCCTTCCACTGCGCGATCCAACCGGGCAAGCGCCCGATCGCGAACATCACCGTAAACATATCGGTCGGAATCCCCATCGCTCTTAACAAAATACCGCTATAGAAGTCGACGTTCGGGTAAAGTTTGCGGTCGACGAAGTACGGGTCTTTCAGCGCCTTCTCCTCCAGCCTCCGAGCGACGTCGAGCAACGGGTCGGAGATTTTGAGTTTGTCGAAAACGCGGTCGCAAGCGGTTTTGAGGATTTTAGCGCGCGGGTCGTAATTGCGGTAAACGCGGTGCCCAAACCCGAACAACCGGAACGGATTCGCCTTGTCTTTCGCCGCTTCGAGAACGTCTTCCGGGCGCATTCCGCCCTTGTGAATCCGTTCGAGCATCTCCATCACCTTGACGTTCGCCCCGCCGTGCAGCGGCCCCCAAAGCGCGTTGACCCCGGCGCTGCACGACGCGAACAAGTTCGCTTGCGCCGAACAAACGACGCGGACGGCGTTCGCGCTGCAGTTTTGCTCGTGGTCGGCGTGCAAAATGAAGACCAAGTTCAACGCGTCTTCGATTTCCGGCGACACTTCGTATTGCCGATAAGGAATCGAAAACATCATATGCAGGAAGTTCGCGCAATAACGCAAACTCGGGTCGGGGTAAATGAACGGCAACCCGGACGCGCGGCGGTGCGTGAAGGCGGCGATGGTGCGCACCTTGCTGATAACGCGAGCGGCGGCTTCCATCAGCGTCGCTTCGTCTTCAAAGAACAAAAATTCTTTATGGTAACACGACATCATCCCGATCATCGCCGACAGAATCGCCATCGGCGGCGCGTCGACCGGCAGCGACTGGAACTGCATACGAAGCCCCTCGTGCAGGAGTTCGTGTTCCGTCAACATATCGCTGAACTGCGTCAACTCGTCTTTATCGGGCAAGCGACCGAAGATCAGCGCCCAAGCGACCTCGATGAAGTTCGGGTTCGGACGGTCGAACTGCTCGATCGGAATCCCGCGATAACGGAGGACGCCGCGGTCGCCGTCGATGTAAGTGATCGAACTGCGGCAGATCGCCGTGTTCCCGAGCGAAGGGTCGTAAGTCGTCAGCCCGTGGTCTTTATGCAACGACGTAACGTCGACGGCGCGTTCGCCCTCGACCCCGGTGTAAACGTTCAAATCGATTTCTTTTCCGTCGATCAGAAGTTTCGCCTTGTCCTGCAAATTCGACATAACTCCTCCTTCTTCGCAAATAAGTCTTCCTAGTTGTCCTTCGCCGCCGTCAAGACGGCTCGCGCTTATCGGGGCGATTCTTGCCGCCCTTTCCTTTGCCGCCGGCGTCCTTGCGGCTCGCCGCCCAATCTTTCTATTAATATTAATGGCGAGTTCGCGTTCGACGACTAACAAACCGTTCGCCGCGACGTTCGCCCGTTTCCGCGTCAAAGGGTCGAGCGTCGCCGTCGATTCGCTCCGGTCGCAACAAGCGACGATAGCTTTTACATTATAAACGACGATTCGCCCTTTGAAAAGCCTTAAACCGCCTTCAAACGCTCCTTTCTTTAAAAAAAACGTATTCTTTTCCGCGGCAATATAAGCAAAACTTATACTCTCAAAACCGAGCGTTCCGGTTATTCCGATTAAAACGGATATAATGCCGTTCGTTTCCAATACCGTTTAAGAATGGACGTCGTCCGTCGCCCCGAATCGACAAGTTTTCGCAACGCGCCGGTCGTTTCGCGACTTTCCCTTGATTTCTTGCGCAAAATTTCCGGTAAAATTCGCAAAGTTCGCGAAAAAAACTCAAGAAATTTCAAAAATCCGAAAAAAAAGTCGCCCAAACGCCCGTTCGACTCAAAACCTCTCTGGACGTCACGCGCAAAAACGGGTATTCTCCGCGTGTCGCGAGTTTGTTTTTAAGGCTTTCAACGATTTTAATGCCTTTTGCGCCGTCTTCGCACCTTGACGCTAACGATTTTATCGGCTTTAACGCCGTTAATTCGCGCGTCCCCGGCGCCGCTCCGCGTTCCGTCAACGAGATTCAACTATTTAACGAGAACTAACAATGATGAAACAGTCGATCTTATTCGGATTCGGAACCGCCCTCCTTTCGTTGGGCTTGGCCGTCGGCGGATACTTGACCGGTCGCGTCGCGCAAAACGAATCGTCGCCGGTCGCGCTCCCGGTTTTCGCCGCGTCGTCGAGCGAAAGCGACGGCGTCGTCCTCGCGACCGGCGCTTTCGGTTCGAACGCCGAAGCGATGTATTATCTCGACTCGCAAAGCGGTCGACTCTCGGCGGCGCTCCTTTCCCGCAACGCGCCCGAATTTCAAAAAACGTTTACCCGCAACGTTAAAAACGACCTTGTCGACGCGGCGAACCAAATCGGAATCCCGGTTCCGACGACGCCCAAATTCTTGATGACGACCGGCGAAACGGACGTCCGCAACGTCGGCGCGCGCGGCTCGCTCTCGAACGCCTTCGTTTACGTCGCGGAAATCAACAGCGGCGTCGTTCTCGTGTACGCGCTCCCCGGCGCCAACGAACGCGACCTCGCCGTCAAAGGAGGCGAAATCCTTCTTTGGACGTTCGCCCAGTTGAACGACGGTCTCCAAGGCGCCGCGGCGGTCGGACTTCCGCAAGCGCAACCGCAAAACGCCGTTCCGGCGCAAGACCCGCGTTTGCTCGACTCCGGTTTTTATCGCGGCGGTTGAGTTTTTCGCTCGCGCGCTTTTTTCGCCTTCGCTCGTCCGCCGTTTAGTCGTTTTAACCGTTGCGTTCATCTTAAATCCGCTAACTTAACGCGACGAGCGAATTAGCGTTTTCCCCCGAATTTAACCGACGTTTTCAAGCGTTCGCCGACGCGTTTCCGTCCGTTTTCCTTAAACGTCCCGTCGGTCGAGGATTTTTTATGTCGCCGTTTCGCCGTTTTTCGTCTTGCCGTTCGTTTCGCTTCGTCTTCTCCGGCGTCGCCGTCGTTTTATTAACCGCGACCGCTTCGACGCAAGCGCAAACGCCGACGTTCGATTTTACCGAATATTCGGAATATAACGCAAACGCGGACGACGTCGCCCTTTCGTTCGCCGACCGCGTCGCTCGACGTTCCGCCGCCGCGACCGTCGACGCCGAACGCTCGATCCCGGCGCCGCGAAACGTTCAAAATACGTCGACTAAACAAAATACGCCGGACGCTCAGGTTTTAACGCGCCGTCCCGCCGTCTCGCCGTCCGCGAACGTTCGCCCGACCGACGCGCCGCGCTCCCGTCCGAAATCGCAAGCGGCTCGCACTTGGGAAGCGTTTCTCTTCGGAACCCCGAAACGTCCCGTTTCGCCGCCGAAGTTCGCGTTCGCTCGACGCGCCGTCGATTCGCCGATTCGCGTCGAACGTTCCCTCCCGTCGGTCGCCTCCCCGACGACGCAACCCGAGCAACCAACTCAACCTTTGCAAGCCGACCAACCCTCGCGACCGGCTCAAGCCGCGCAACCTTCGCAAACGGCGCAAACTTCCGTCCCGACGACCGACGCGGAGATCGCCGCCGCTCGTCGACGTCGGCTCCAAGAACTCAACGCGCTCCTTGCGTCGCGTCGTCCGGAGGAATTTTCGCGCCGACTCGCTCTTAACGCCGCCGCGAACGTCGACGCCCCGACGCTCGCGCCCGTCGACGCCGAAAATAACGAATATGCCGAAAACGCCGAATTGTTCGGCGACGCGCCCGCGCTCCCGATTCTTGTCGCCGACCCGAGCGCCGAGCGTTCCAAGGGCGTTCTCCAAAATCGCGCCGAATCGGCGAGCGACGCCGCGCCGTTCGACGCCGCTCGCGCCAACCGTTCGAAAATCCGACAAGCGGCGAATTTCGAACCGGCCGAACCCGCGCCGCTCGAACTCGCCGACGACGGTTTCGCAACCTTCCTCCTCCCGACCCGTCCGAACGCGTTGCGTCTTTCGCCAAACGTCTTCCTCTCGACCGATCTCGTTCGCCTCCCGAGCGCCGCGCCCCTTCGCGAAGCGTCCGAAAACGCGCAAGTCGCCCAAACGACGCAAAACTCGCAAACTTCGCGGCCGGAACCGTCCGTTCAACCGGCGCGACCGCTTCAAAACGCCCAAACGCCCGCGACCGTCGCGACGCCCCTCCCCGCCGCCGAGCCGTCGACCGACGTTCCGACGCTCCGCCCGACCGCTCAATTCGTCGAACCGCGCTTTTTGCCGATTCGCCGTTAAACCTTAACGCCGTTATCCGTTCCATGTCCGACGCGTTCCGTCCTCGCCGCCCCTCGACGCCCTTTTTCTTCGCCGCGCGCAACCTGCCGTTTGCGTTAATTTTAACGTTCGCAACGTTTTTAACGGCGACGCGAGCCGACGACGCGCCGCAAGCGCAAGCGTCCGCTTCTCCGGCTCGTCGCGTTCTCGTCGTTTCGCCGCCGATCTTCGACGCCGCGCTTCAACCTTGGATCGAACGCCGTCAAGCGGAAGGTTATCAAATTTCTCGACTTAGCCTTGCGGCGCGTTCCGGCGATTCGGTCGATTTCGGAATCCAAACGGCGCCCGTCGCGACGCCGGACGAGTTGCGCGCTCAAATCCGCCGTTTCGCGCTGTCCCCGCCCGGCCCCGAATCGGTCGCGGCGGTCGTTCTCGTCGGCGACGGCGCGCCGACCCTCTCCGCGTCGTTCGGTTGGCGCGACGTCGTTCCCGCTCCGCGACTTTCGCCGCAAGTCGTTCAAATTTTCGGCTCCGAAGACCATCTCGCGACCGATTCGTTTTACTCCGACCTCGACGACGACGGCGTCCCGGACGTTCCGCTCGGTCGTTTTCCGGTCGAGACGCCCGCCGAGTTAACCGCGCTGGTCGAAAAAATCGCCCGATACGAAACCGCGTCCCCCCCCGGCGATTGGACGCGGAAAATCAACGTCGTCGCCGGCCCAAACGGTCTCGACTTAAGCGTCGTCGGCTCGTCTCCGGACGCCGCGCCCGCCGCTCCGTCCGTCGCCCTTTCCGGGCTGTCGTCTTTCGTCGACTCCGTTGTCGACAATATGTCGCGCCAGCTTTTTTCCGAATTTTTACCGCAAGAATACGCCGTTTCGCTAACGCGTTGCTCGCTCAAAAGCGAGTTTTGCCCTTACCCGCCGACGTTCGGACGAACGTTCCTCGATCGCGCGAACGAAGGTTCGCTTTTCCTCGTTTACCTCGGACACGGTCGCGTTTTCGGACTCGACCGCCTAACTACCGCGTCCGGCGGCGATTACGGCGTTTTCGAAATCGACGACGTCCCCGCCCTCCGTTCCCCGAACGGGGCGCCGATCGCGCTCTTTTTCTCTTGTTACGCCGGAGCTTACGACGCGAACGAGCCTTGCCTCGCCGAAGCGGTCGCCCTTTCGCCCAACGGCCCGGTCGCGGCGATCGCGGCAAGCCGTCGCACCGCGCCTTACGGGATGTGCGTTTTGGGCTCCTCGCTCCTCGACGCGGCGTTCGACAATACGAACCTAAACAACGACAAGAAGTTAACTCTCGGCGAAATTTTTCTCCGCGCTCAACGAAAAACGCTCGAACCGCCCCAAAACGACGCGACGCAGCAGGAGAGAGAAAACGAAATCCAGTTCGACGACGAAACGTCGCCCAAAGACGCCGCAAAATCGCAACCCGTTTTACCGTCGACGTTTAACGAAACGACCGCCGATCCGATCGAGCGCGCCGAACGCCGAATCGCCGAAGAACGCGGTCGCGTCGCCGAAATCAACGCCGGGCTCGACCGCCTCAACGCTCGCCTCGAACAAACCGCTCGCGCCGCCGAGCGTCGCCGCGACGCGAAGTCGTTCCGCGAAACGCTCGACCGCGCCGCCAAAATTTTCGACCCGACCGCGAGCCGACTCGAAAAACAGTTGGAAGATCACGTCGCGCTCTTTAACCTCTTTGGCGACCCGCTTTTACGCGTTAAATTTCCGGAGCGTTGCGCGGTCGAAGCGCCGGAAATCGCCTATTCGACGAAGACGCTTCCGGTTTCGGGCGTCGTTCCCAACGCGACAGAACGTCAAACAACCGTTCGCGTCGAACTTTTGCTCGCCGACTTCCGCTCGCCGATTGCGAAGCCGCGTCGTTCCAAAACTTTCGTCGAATCGGCGGAAGCGCGCGCCGAGTTTGAAACGACGTACCGCGCCGCGAACAATTTCGTCGTCGCCGCGTCGCAAGTCGCGACGCAAACCGAGCGTTTTCAAGCGGATATCGTCGTTCCCGCCGACTTTTCCGGCGAATGCGTCGTTCGCGTCGCGGCGACCGACGGCGACCGATATTGGATCGGTTCGCGCCGCGTTCTCGTTCGCCCGTTTTCCGTTCGCGACGCCGAAGTTCCCGACGCAACGCGTTAAATTAAGAGCTTTACGCTAATCTCCGGACGTTAAAAAGGGCGCGATTTTCCGGCGAATCGCGTCCTTTTCTTTATTTCGCCCAAGTTTGCCGCGTCCTTCGTCGGCGTTTTACAACGCCCTCGACTCGCGACCGCAACTTGTTATTTCGCTTCGGTTAACGTCGCGTCGAGAATCCGGTTTCCCTTCCCGGACGCAAACCCTTCGAGGTCGAGCGCAACGAACGCGAACCCGAGCTTCCGCAATTCGGCGACAAGCGCGCGCCGAACCTCCGGCGTTGACGCCGCGTCGATTTCGTTTTCCGGAACCTCGATTCGAGCGGTTCCCGGCGCGTCGACGCGAACGCGGCAAGTCGAGAAATCGAAACGTTTTACAGCAATTTCCGCCGACTCGATTCGACGCAACGTCGCGACGTCGATCGGAATCCCGTATCCGATTCGCGTCGCCAAACAAGGATTCGACGGTTTTTCCGCGACGGAAAGCCCCCAACTTCTTGCCAACTCGCGAATATCGGCTTTCGTTATCCCCAATTCGGCGAACGGGCTCCGAACGCCCGCCTCGCGCGCCGCCCTCGTTCCCGGTCGAAAATCGTTCGCGTCGTCGGCGTTCGTCCCGTCGACGAGAACAAGCGGAAACGTCGTTTTTTCAGCGTCTTGCGTCGCGTCGCAGTTTTCGTTTTCCCCAACGCTTCGAAGCGTCGCAACCGCGAGCCGTTCCAACTCCGCGAACCGAATCTTTTTGCACCAATAACACCGCTCCGGCGAATTGGCGACAAAACGTTCGTCGTCAAGTTCTTGCGTTTCCAACACTTGCAACGCGATTCCAATCTCGGCGGCAAGTCGTCCGGAGTCGCGCTTTTCCTCGTCGGTCGAAGTCGCGCCGACGGCGAAAAAACCGGTCGGCGGCGACTTCCTAACTCCCGTCGGCGTTCCGTCTTCCGTCGTCAGCGTCGACCGACGCTCCGTCGCGAGAACCAACGCTTTTGCGAGCGTCGCGCTGTCGACGCCCCCGGAAAACGCGACCGCGCAGTCGTTGCGGTCAAACCAATCGAAAAGTCGTTCTTTTTTTTCGCTAAGCGTTTGATTCGTCGACGTTTCCATCTCTCATTTTCCTCGTTCGTTTTCCTTCCAATTTCTTTAAGCGACGCCGCGTCGTTATTTTCGTTTCGTCCGCTTTCAACCGCCGTCAAAAAAACGGCTCGACGCCGCGAAAGGGAGCCGAGCCGTTCAATCGTTAAACCGTTTTAACGCGGCGCTTAAAAAGCGAGCGCAATCCGATTACAGCAAGTCGCGGAACGTCGGTTCGTCGGCGCCCGGGAAGTCCGCCGGAACTTCTTGCGTAACGGCGCCGGTCGCGGCCCATTCGGCGCAACGTTGGAAAAGAACGATGAAGCTGACGCTTTCGCATTGCTTGCCGGCGTGTCCAAGCATATAGTTGACGCAACGTCCCTTGCCGTACGGAACGGTGATGAGGAGCGGTTCGTGGCGGTTCGTGCCGCGTTTGTCGGGCGCCGCGAACGCGGTCATAAGGACTTCGACGTTGTGCGCCGGGCCGCGCATCCGTTGATAAAGTTCGTCTTCGCAGTGGCGGAACGTTTTCGGAAGTCCTTTCATAATCGGGTGTTCCGGCGCGCGATTGTCGATCGGATACGCCCATTGCGGGCCGTGGTCGCCGCCGGTTCCCGGTTCGACCGCGTCGATAACGACGTTGCCGTCGTTATCGAGGTAGAGGTACGGGCCGCTGTTTTCGTTGCGACCTTCCCAACCGCCGAGAGCGATCATTTCGTTGAAAGCCGGCCAGTTCGCAAACGCGTTGTTCCCGGCGTGATAGCTGAGAAAACCGCCGCCGTTTTTGACAAATTCGACGAACGCTTTGTCCATTTGCGGATTCCAGCGGTCGCCGTTGTAATTCATCACGACGAGATCGTATTTCGAGAAATCGACGTTAAACTTCGACATATCGCCGCCTTTGCCCGGCGCGGTCGCGACGTCGACGTCGAACATCTTCGCGTCTTCAAGAATCTTCACCAAATACGGCGTCGTTTCTTTCCAGTTGTGATTGTTTTGCCCGTCGATAATAACCGCGCGGATTTTATCTTGCGCCGACGCGCCGACGGCGAACATAAGCGTCAACGCGAGAGAAGCGGCGAAAAGGGACGCGTTTTTCCAAAATTTAAGCGACATCTTCTTTTCCTTATTAAAAGCGAACGAATGGGGAAACTCGACGTTCAACCGTCGAAACGCCCCTATTTTACCCGACGCGACGCCAAAAATCAACGATTTTTTCGCCGAAAAACGCAAATTTTTCCGAAAATTGCGCTCTTTTTCCGTTTCGCGCCCCCGCTTTCCCCGTCAAAATCGGCCGCGTCGGTTGAAAAAAACGCCCCTTCAGTTATAATGACGGAAAGCGGCGTTCGTTCGCCGACGCTAGTCCCCAAAAATTAATTAACGCAACAACGAAAGGACGTCGTTATGAAAATCGTCGCGATGGCCAACGGCGGCTTCGCGCTCCCGACGCTTCGAGCGCTCCGCGCTTCCCGACACGAAATCGTCGCGCTCGTCGCGACGCCGCTTCGCGTCAAACGCCAAGACAAAAAAGCCGGAATCCCGCCGATTCGCGCCGCCGCGGCCGATTTTTTGGCGGACGTTCCCCTTTTCGACCCGGAGGATATTAACGCCCCCGACGGCGTCGCGCTCGTTAAAAGTTTCGACGCGGACTTAATTTTTATCTGCGATTACGGCAAAATTTTAGCGCCGGAAGTTATTGCCGCGACGCGACTTGGCGGCGTTAACCTGCACGGATCGCTCCTGCCGAAATACCGCGGCGCCGCGCCGATCAACCGAGCGATCGAAGCGGGCGAGCGCGAACTCGGCGTCAGCGTCATCTTCATCGAGCCGAAAGTCGACGCCGGGCCGATCGTCGCGGTCGACTCCTACTTCCCGACGCTCGACGAAACGGCGGTCGAAATCGAAACGCGGCTCTCGGAAATCGGCGCTCCGCTCGTCTTGGACGCGATCGATCGAATCGAATCGGGTGCAATTAAACCGTTGCCGCAAAACGACTTACAAGCGACGAAAGCGTCGAAATTGCGCAAAGAGGAAGGCCGGCTCGACTGGTCGCTTCCGTCGGCGGCTCTCGTCGACAAATACCGCGCTTTTCAACCTTGGCCGCGCGTTTACTCCGATTGGACGAAAGCCGACGCGCCGGACGCCCCGCCGGTTCGACTCGTTTTGGGCCCCTTTGCAACCAACGACGCGTCAACAACTTGCGACGCGCCCGACGTTCCGTCCGACGCCGCGCCGGGAACGGTCGTCGCCGTTTCGAAAACGACGTTTTGGGTCAAAACCGGCGACGGCGCGATCTCCGTTCTCGGCGTCCAACCGGCGGGCAAAAAACAACAAGACGCCGCGTCGTTCCTGCGCGGCTATCCGCTCAAAGTCGGCGACTCGTTGCGTTAACGTTTTTCTTCAAACGACTTAAAGCAACAACGCCGCCAAAACAAACGCGCCGCCGACCGAAAATCCGGTCGAACGGCGCGTTATTTTTTAACGACGCAAATTAACGTTTTAACGTTCGTCGCCTCCTAACGCCGCAAACGCGTCGTCCTTTTCGTCGGAAGCAAAAAACGCGTCGAGAAGAGCCGGCGCGAACGCCGACGCTTCGTTATTTCTTTGTTTCTCAACGCTTAACTCCAACGCGGCGAAAGAAAGCGTCGTCCAATCGGAAACGCTTCCGCCGACGCCGAACGCTCGAACGCGGAACTCGTATCGGTAATTCGCGTAAACCGCCGTCGCCGTTCGCTCGGGCGCCGTCGTTTTTTGCGCCAACGTCCAATCGCGACGCCAAGTCGCGCCGCCGTCGCTCGAATCGCGATACTCGACTTCGTATCCTAAGGCCCCGTCGACCGCGCCCCAAGAAAGCGGAAGCGTTCGGGACGCCGCGACGTATTCGCCAAACGCAAAGTCCGACGGCGCCGCGAGTTGCGTTGTTCCGAAATCGGCGCGCCAAGTCGCTTCGAGCGGAAGCGATTCGATTTCGTTCCCCGCCGCGTCGACGACGAACGCGCTAACTCGAAACGAATAAACGCTTTCCGGACGAACTTTCGTCGCGACGCGCTCGACAATATTACTCGACGTCGCCGAAACAGTTTCCGACGATTTTAACGTCGCCGCAAGCCGCCATTCGCCGTCGTCGACTCGATAATAAACTTTATAACCGTCTTCATTTACCGCTTCGTCGCGCCAACTCGTTTCGAGTCGACCGTCGGCAAAGGCGCCGAATCGGAAATCGCTCGGTTGCGCCGGAAGCGTCTCCGCGTCGACAACGCAAGCTTCAGAAACCGTTGTAACGTCGACGTTTGCAACGCGCGCTTCGACTTTTAACCGAAAACCGACGTCGGCGTCGGTCGGCCAATACGTCGCTCCGGTCGCGCCGTTAATCGCCGTTTCGCCGCCTTGCAAATCAACGCGGAACCATTGATATTCGGCGACTTGCGTCGCGTCGAAGCCGCCCGATTCGACCGACGCGGAGACCGCTCCGCCGACGCCGAACGCGCCGTCCAATGTAATAGTCGGCGCCGCCGCGCTCGGATCGAACGTCGCGACAAGAGGTTCCGAGAAGATTTCGTTCCCCGTTTCATCGAACGTAAACGCGCAAATTTTAAAGGAATAGACGTTTTCGGCGCGAACGCTCGTCGCAACGCGTTCGACAACGTTGCCCGCCGTCGCCGAAATTGTTTCGGACGATTTTAACGTCGTCGCAAGCCGCCATTCGCCGCCGCCGATTCGATACCAAACCTTGTAACCAACCTCGCCGACCGCCGCGTCGCACCAACTCGTTTCGAGTCGACCGTTCGCGTAAACGCCGACTTTCCAATCGGTTGGAGCCGCTAACGTTGGAACGGTCGCGACCTCGAACTCGATTTTTTGCGACGTCGCGCCGTTAAGCGTTTCGAGAATCGCCGTCGCGCTTTTTCCGTCGAACGTTCGAGCGAACCCGCCGTCGAGCGCCGCGCCGTTTTCGTCCGTCCAACGAATCGTTTCAAACGCCGTCGTTTCGCCGGTCGCGTCGTTCGTTTGCGCGTTCGTCAAATCGACAACGCCGCGAAAGTCTTGCGGCAAAACGACTTGCGAAAGCGCCGCGTTCCCAAGAACCGCCGTTTGCAACGTCGTATTTTCCGTTAAGTCGAGCGTCGACGCCGCGACGCCGACGCACTTCAACGTCGCCAACGTCTTTACGCCGCGCAAGTCGATCGCCGACAAGGCGTTAAACGAAACGTCGCAATAAATCAACGCCGCGTTTTGCGACAAATCGATTTCCGTCAACAAGTTCGAAGCGCAACGGAGCGACTCAAGCGCCGGAACATTCGTTAAATCAATCTCCGTCAAGGCGTTATCGGCAACGTTAAGTTGCGTCAAAACGTTGGAGTCGAGCGTTGCGCCGGTCAACGCGTTCCTGGAAACGTCGAGTCGTTCAAGCGCGCTAAGTTCCGTCAAATCAAGATTTCCGACAAGTGCGAGATTCGTCCAAGAGATCGCCGTCGCTCTCTTAACGCCGGTCGCGTCCGCTTTCCAAACGACGCCGGGCAGTTCGTCGAGAAACCCGACGCCGTATTGCGCGCTTACTTTCTCGCCGTTCTTAACTCCTTGCGAATCGGTCGTTTCCAGGAATCGTCTCAGAGCGTTCCAATCGGCCGCCGAATAGCCTTTCGGAACAAACTCGGCGGCGTCGAGCGCGATTTCAACGGCGAGCGCGCGGCTCGGCGACGTCTCGTCAACAACGGCGCCGACCTCGACGACGCGATAAAGCGTCGCGCCAGTTCCGGGCGCCGTTGAAAAACTGTTCGCCGTCCAAAATTGTTCGCGCGTCGTCCCCTGCGACTTCCAAACGACGCCGTTCGAACCGTTGCCAATCAGCGCGTAAACTTGAAACAAGGCGCCGTTGGAATCCCAGCTAAAGCGTTCTCCTGCCGACGCTTCAAACAAGCCGACGTCGACCGCCGAAAACACGTCGTTGGCGACGACGCGGTATCGATACGCCGCGCCGGGTTCGACCGTCGAATCTACATACGACGTCCCGGCGACGTCGGTCGCGATCGCCGTCCAGACGGAATTTTCGTCCGACGCGTCGCGCCGTTCGACGGTATAGGTCGCGAGCTTTGCCGACGAGACTTTCGCCGAGAAATCGCCGGTCGACTTTTCCCAACTCAAGCGAACCGACGCGCCGCAAACCTTCGCCGTTAAAGACGTTGGGTTCGCCGAATTTATCGAATCGGCGAAGTCGTAATCGACCGAATACCCCAAATCTTCGAGAACGCCAAGCGTCGTCGCCGTTATCGTCGCTTCGTAGGAAGTCGAGATCGAATACGTCATACCGTCGCGCCCGCCGACGTTGGTGTAAAACGTTCCGTAAACGGCGCTTGGATGCGTTCCGAAGGTGCCGCTCGCCGACGCGGTTTCCATCGCGAAGCCAAGCGGCGAACGTTCGGTCAGCTCGCTCGGATACGTCGCGCGCCAATTCTCGACGCCGTTCTCGCCGACGTAAACCCAATAATCGCGGTCGTTAAAAAGAGCGTCGAGGTCGAACGGCGCTTCGCTCGACTCGACGACGAGCCCTTTAGCTTTGAGCGTCGTTAGGTTGTAGCCGAGCGCGTGTCCGAGTTCGTGAAGCGCGGTGTTGTAAAAAACCGTTTGCACCGCGTCGGACGGGTTCGCGGTAAAATACTTCGCGTTGAAAACGAGCGAACCGGTCGCCGGCAAGCCCTCGCCGTCGTCGCGGCGCCACGCGTAGTCATACGCCGAGCCGAGCCCGGCGTTCGCCGACGCGTAAGAATCGCTAAATCCGAACGTTACGCAAATATCGTCGACGCGTCGCGTCGTTTCGTCGCCGCTCTCCGTCGCGACGGGAACGCTTTCGACGTCCGGTAGCCCGACCGAAATCGCCTCTTCCCAACGCGCCAACGCCCGGTCGAGGAGGTCGAGATAAACGCCGTCCGGCACGGCGCAGTACGTCGTTGACGCCGAGTAACGAACGCCGGCTTGCGTCGCGTATCGAGCGGCGCCGGTTTCGAGGACTTCCAAGTCGATATTGAAACGGTCGACGACCGCGCTCTCGTCGACCGCGCCAACCTTCGCAACGACGGCGGTTTCGGCTTCGGAATACGTCGGAACGTCGCCCCAACCGACGGCGGTTAACAAGGTTCGCTCCTCCAACGCGTCGAACGTTAAACGTCGATTTCGCGGGGCCTTAGTTTTGGTTTCCGAACGAACGCTTACGACGCGCCCGGCGCGAAACGTCGAAGAAATCAAGCGAAAAAAAGAACGGTCGACGGAAAAACGGTCGCGCATCGCGTCCTCCTCGGTCGGCTAAATCGCGCCGGAAGAACGGCGCGCCAAATCGTTATTTTCAACAAGTTGCGTCGAGCGCACTCGGCAAATTGCGCTCGAAAAAAACAAAACGACGCTCGACGCGGCGACTCCGCTTCGTCGAACGTCTTTAATATCGGTCGAATCGGCGCTTAACGTTAACTAAAATCGCGCCGTCGGTTCAAAATCGTTTCCTCACTCGTCCCGCGAACCGCCGAAAAACATCAGCGCGTAATAGAGGAACGTCATAAGCGCGGAAAGCATTGCGGCGACGTAAGTTAGCGCGGCGGCGCTCAACACGCCTCGAACGATCGGCGCCTCTTGCGGCCCAACGAAACCGAGCGTCGCCAAACGCTCCTTCGCCCGCGAACTCGCGTTGAACTCGACCGGTAAGTTGATAATTTGGAACGCCGCGACCAAACCGAAACAAACGACGCCCGCTAAAATCAGGCCAGCCGCGTTCATCGCCGCGCCCAAAATAATCAGCAAAAACGCCGAATTGCTTCCGAACGACGCCGCCGGAACCGCCAACTGACGCAACGCCATCGGCGCGTAACGCTTCGCGTCCTGAATCGCGTGCCCGGCTTCGTGCGCCGCGATCCCGATCGCCGCCAAATTCCGTCCGTCGTACACCTCGTCGCTCAACCGCAAGACCTTCGCGCTCGGATCGTAATGGTCGGTCAAATGCCCCGGAACTCGTTCGATTTCAACGGCTTGCAACCCGACGGAATCAAGAACGCGACGCGCGGCGGCGGCCCCGGTTAGCGACGCGGGCGCTTGTTTCGCCCGAGCGTACCGCGACGAAACCAAACCTTGCGCGACCATCGCCAAAATCATCGGCGGAATAATAAAAAGCAGGTAAAGCCCCAACGTTTTTCTCCTATTGACTTTCCCGACCGCGCAACGCGGCGGAGCGTTTCTTTTTTGAACTCGGAACCGACGCGGCGACGATTTGAAGCCGCCGTCGGAACGCGCCGTTTGTCCTTTAATATATTATATGTCTTTTTTCGCGTTCGACGACCGAAAAAACGACTATTTTTTCCGCAAATATTGAAAAAAACGTCGTTCGCCGTTTTTCGATAAAAAAACCCGGGTTCCCTCGACGGAAAACCGGGCAAAAAACGACGGCGACGCAACCGCGTCAAACGCAACGCTTCGTTTCATCGCCTAAATCGTTTCGACGCAAGCGCCGCCGTTTCGCGACGCCGCGTCGAACTGCGAAAATTAACGGTGATACTCTTGCAACGAGCAGACTTTTTCGAGTCCGCCGCGAATCGCCTCGATCCCTTTGAGCGCCGCGAACGCCGCCGCAAGCGTCGTCATATACGGGATACCCAAGCGGATCGCCGTTTTGCGGATGTACGAGTCGTCCGTTTGACCGCGTTTGCCAAGCGGCGTGTTCACAACAAGTTGCACGCCGTTGTTCTTCATCGCGTCGACAAGATTCGGGCGACCTTCGTTAATTTTCGCAACTTTTTCGCACGAAACGCCGAGTTCTTGAAGCGCGGCGTAAGTGCCTTCGGTCGCCAAAATCTTGAAGCCGAGGCGAGCGAACCCTTGCGCGACGGTCGCGAAAACGCTTCCGGCGGCGCGGTCGCGGTCGGAAATCGTCATCAAGACGGCGCCTTCGGTCGGAAGAACGCAACCCGCGGCTTCTTCGGCTTTATAGAAGGCGAGACCAAAGGACGGCGACAAGCCGAGAACCTCGCCGGTCGAACGCATTTCCGGGCCGAGAATCGGGTCGACTTCCGGGAACATATTGAACGGGAAGACCGCTTCTTTAACGCCGAAGTGCCCGATCGGCTTCGTTTGGAGGTTCATTTCGGAAATTTTTTCGCCGAGCATCGCCCGGGTCGCGAGCGCCGCCATTTGCACGTCGCAAACCTTCGAAACGAGCGGAACGGTGCGGCTGGCGCGCGGGTTCGCTTCCAAGATGTACACGACGTCGTCCATAATCGCGTATTGAATGTTCATCAAACCGACGACGCCCATTTCGACCGCGATGCGCTTCGTGTATTCGCGAATCGTTTCGACGTGTTTCGGCGCGATGCTAATCGGCGGAATGACGCAAGCGGAGTCGCCCGAGTGAATCCCGGCCAGCTCGACGTGTTCCATCACCGACGGCACGAACGCGTCGACGCCGTCCGAAATCGCGTCCGCTTCGGTTTCGATCGCGTTGCTCAGGAAGCGGTCGACCAAAATCGGGCGTTCCGGGGAAACGTCGACCGCCGCTTCGACGTATTCGACAAGTTGACGTTCGTCGTGAACGACTTCCATCGCGCGCCCGCCGAGAACGAAGGACGGACGCACCATCAACGGGTACCCGACGCGGTTCGCGATTTCGAGCGCTTCCTCGACGTTCGTCGCCATTCCGGATTCCGGTTGCGGAATGTTCAAGCGCTGCATCATTTGGCGGAAGAGGTCGCGGTCTTCGGCCATATCGATCGTTTCCGGCGAGGTGCCGATGATCTTGACGCCTTCTTTCGCGAGGTCGGCCGCCAAGTTGAGCGGGGTTTGACCGCCGAACTGAACGACGACGCCGTCCGGTTGTTCCGCTTCGTAAATGCTGAGAACGTCTTCGAGCGTCAGCGGTTCGAAGTAAAGTTTGTTCGACGTGTCGTAGTCGGTCGAAACCGTTTCCGGGTTGCAGTTGACCATCACCGTTTCATACCCGGCCGCGCGCAACGCCATCGCGCAGTGGACGCAACAGTAGTCGAACTCGATCCCCTGTCCGATGCGGTTCGGGCCGCCGCCCAAGACCATAATCTTTTTCTTGCCGCTAACGACGTTTTCGTCCGTCCCGTTGTACGTCGAGTACCAATATTGCGCGTCTTCGACGCCGCTGACGTTGACCTTGTTCCAAACTTGCTTCACGCCGAGAGCCAAGCGACGCGAGCGGATTTCCTTCTCCGGAATTTCCAAAATCTTCGCGAGGTAGCGGTCGGCGAAACCGTCCAATTTCGCTTGTTTGAGCAATTCGTCCGGAAGCTCTTTCCCCTTATACGCCAAGAGTTGTTCTTCCAAGTCGACGAGTTCTTTGATTTGTTCCAAGAAGTAACGTTTGATTTGCGTCTTGGCGATAATCGCGTCGATCGTCGCCCCTTTGCGCAACGCTTCGTAAATCAGGAAGTAACGCCAGCTGTTCGGAACGCTCAGCTTTTGCAGCAACTCTTCGACCGGAAGTTCGTTGAAGTTTTTCGCGAAACCGAGGCCGCAGTTCCCCTTTTCGAGCGAGCGAATCGCCTTTTGGAACGCTTCTTTGAAGTTTTTACCGATGCTCATCACTTCGCCGACGGCGCGCATTTGCGTTCCGAGCTTATCCTCGACGCCGCGGAATTTTTCGAACGCCCAACGCGCGAACTTGACGACGACGTAATCGCCGTAAGGCTTGTAATCTTCGAGCGTTCCGCCGCGCCAGTACGGCATTTCGTTCAGCGTCATCCCCGCCGCCAACTTCGCCGAAACGAGCGCGATCGGGAAACCGGTCGCCTTCGAAGCCAGCGCCGACGAACGGCTCGTGCGGGGGTTGATTTCGATAATAACGACGCGGTCGGAAACCGGGTCGTGCGCGAACTGAACGTTCGTGCCGCCGATGACGCCAATCTTTTCGACGATTCTATGCGCGTAACCTTCGAGTCGCTCTTGCAACTCCTTGCTAATCGTCAACATCGGCGCGGTGCAGAAGGAGTCGCCCGTGTGAACGCCCATCGGGTCGACGTTTTCGATAAAGCAGACGGAAATCAGCTTATTGTTCGCGTCGCGAACGACTTCGACTTCCAGCTCTTCCCAACCGGCGACCGACTCTTCGATCAGGACTTCCGAAACCATCGACGCGGCCAACCCGCGAGCGACGACGGTGCGGAATTCCTCCGGGTTGTACGTAATCCCGCCGCCGGTGCCGCCCATCGTGTACGCCGGACGCACGACGCACGGATAGCCGAGTTTTTCGACGATCGCCTCCGCTTCTTCCATCGTATGCGCGATTTCGCTGCGGGCGGTTTCGATCCCGAGTTCCGCCATCGTGTTTTTAAACTCGAGCCGGTCTTCGCCGCGTTCGATAGCGTCGAGCTGAACGCCGATAACGCGGACGCCGTATTTTTCGAGGACGCCGGCTTTTTCGAGTTCCATCGCCAAGTTCAGCGCCGACTGCCCGCCGAGGTTCGGCAGGAGCGCGTCCGGGCGTTCTTTCTCGATAATTCGTTCGATCGACGGCACCGTCAGCGGCTCGATATACGTCGCGTCGGCCATCACGGCGTCGGTCATAATCGTCGCCGGGTTGGAGTTGACCAGGACGATCTTATAACCGAGTTCGCGCAGAGCCTTGCACGCTTGCGTTCCGGAGTAGTCGAAC
>JAGBDD010000066.1 GCA_017937685.1 Thermoguttaceae bacterium
AAAAAAAGCGTCCGCCGACCGAAATCGACGAACGCTTCTTTTCAAACTACCCGACAGGGATTCGAACCCCGACAAAGGGAACCAAAATCCCTTGTGCTACCGTTACACCATCGGGTAATTACGCAATCATTATAACCCGAATCGCGAACCGCGCAAGGGGGAAAATCGGAAAAAACGCAAAATTCTTCAATAAACGCGCGCCGCTCTCGCGACGAGCGCTTATTACGTCGCGTCGCATCATTTTTATGCGCAACGCGGCGACTTTTCGGCGACCGCGGCGACTTTATCGCGTCGTCGAGGCGTTCGTCGCGTCAAAGCGCGCCGCCTTCCTTCGCTTTACGGAACCAACGTTCCGCCTCCGCGTCGTCTTGTTTCACCCCGCAACCGTTAGCATAGCAAACGCCGAGGTAGCGCATCGCTTTCGCGTCCCCCGCTTCCGCCGCTTGACGGAACCAACGAACCGCTTCCGCGTCGTCTTGTTTCACCCCGCGACCGCTAGCGCAGCAAACGCCGAGGTTGCGCATCGCGTCCGCGTTCCCCGCTTCCGCCGCACGGCGGAACCAACGAATCGCTTCCGCGTCGTCTTGCTCCGCCCCGCGACCGTTAGCATAACAATTACCGAGGCTGAACATCGCGTTGGCGCTCCCCGCTTCCGCCGCTCGACGGAACCAACGAATCGCTTCCGCGTAGTTCTGCTCCGCGCCCTTGCCGTCATAATAACAAGCGCCGAGGTTATGCATCGCGCCGCGACGCCCCGCGTCCCACTTCAGTTTCTCATCGTTTTTGGTTTCCGCCCCCCGTTTGTACCAGCGAACCGCCTCGACGTAATCTTGCTTCACGCCCTTGCCGTCGTAATAGCAATTTCCAAGCCCGTTCATACCGCTCGCGCGCCCCGCGTCCGCCGCTCGACGGTACCAACGAACCGCCTCGACGTAATCTCGCTTCACGCCCTTGCCGGTATAATAGCAATTCCCCAACCCGTTCGCCGCTTCCGGGCTCCCCGCTTCCGCGCCCCGCTTGTACCAACGAACCGCCTCGACGTAATCCTGCTCCACGCCCGCGCCGTTGTAATAGCAAATCCCCAGTCCGTTCGCCGCTTCCGCGCTCCCCGCTTCCGCGCCCCGCTTGTACCAACGAACCGCCTCCGCGTCGTCTTGCTTCACGCCGCGACCGTCGGAGTAGCACATCGCGACGGAGTTCATCGCTTCGGCGTTCCCCGCTTCGGCGTCCGCCTTATATTGCAGGAACCGCGCTCTCAACGCGGCCTCTTCCTCGGCTTCTTCGTCGGACGTCGGCTTCGACTCCGCGTCCGCGACTTCCAACGCAAACGCGTCGCGCTCCAACGTCGCGTTTTCGCTCAACGCTCCTCCTCCGACGACGAACGCCAACGCGACCGCGATTTTTACCGTCCGTTTGTTCCCCAGGTTCTTTCGGCTCATTTGCTTCTCCCACTTTGTGTTGCGCGTTTTCAATTTCGCTCGCGTTCGTTGTCTTGCTCGAGGCGTTCTCTTCCCGCGTTCGCCCGACGAACGCGCGCCGCCCGCTCAACGATGAAAAATATTCTTTAAATGTTTAAAAAGCCCGACGCGTCCGTCGGTCTCCCGTCGAACGCCGACGCCGCGCCGATTTCGCAAACCATTTGCGCGCCGCCGCTTAACGCTCCGACGGGATAATCGCGACGCTCGGGTCGGAGTCCAGCTCGTCCGTTTCCGGCGCCTCGATCTTGTTCCCGCGCTCGTCGAATTTGACGTCGGCCAGCGCCGTTTTGCGGTTCGCGACCGTCAAAAGACGCATGTAAATTTCGCCCGGACTTTGACGACGCTTCACCGTCGCCGCCGCCTCTTCCGGCGTCTCCGCGACCGTCGCAAAGCGTTCCCTAGCAAGGCGTTCCGAAAATTCGCCTCGATTGATTTCCGCCAACGCGTCCGCGATTTCCGGCAAATAACGCAAGAAATACGCCCGACGCGAACCGGCTTGCTTCACCTTTTCGCGACGCTTCAGGAAGAGCCCGAGTTTGCGCCCGACCGTCTGCAACGCCAAACGCAACTCCTTTTGAATCTCCGGATACGCCGCCAACGCCTCCTTCGACTCGCTCGTGTACGGAGCCCAAACGCTCGCGAAGTGCGCCATAATCGTGATCGGGCCGCGCGGGAGCTGGTTCTTCGTCTGTTGCAGGCCGTAAGAACGCCAGTTCGTCTGCATAATCGTTTGCGTGATCGCGCAAGCGCCCGCTTGGAACTGGAGCGGAACCCGGTTCGCGTATCGGTAAACCGACATATTTTGGCCTTCCGACAAGTTCAGCGTTTGCAACGAATTAAGCAATGCCTCGAACTCGCGCGGCGTCAACTTCGGCGGCGACACCCGGGGGCGAATGTTCGCGTTTTTGATGATTTTGTCCGCGCCGTCGAACCCGATTCCGTCGAACGTCGACGTTAAAAACTGCCGAATCGTCCGCGCGTCGCTTTCCGAAATCGCCTCTTTAAGCGTTTCGCGGTCGATCTTTTGCGTCGTCGGGCCGCCGCCGTAAGCCAAACCGACTTCGATTTGGAACGGGTTGCCCCGATAAACTGCGGGCGGACGCGTCGCGGCGACGAAAAATTCGCCCGGAACGATCTTTTTGAGCCCGGCCAAGATGTTTTGCTCGCCGATCGGAACGACGCAGTCGCTCGACGGCGCCGGAATTTTCGTTTCCGAAATCGCCGCAAACAACTTCGACACGTCGTCGCGGGAAAGCGTTTTCGGGTCGACGCGACTCGAGAGCCCGGCCTTTTCGCAGATCGCGCGAGCCAACGTCGACGAAACGCGGCAAAACGACTCCGTCAAGAACTTAAAGAGCGTCGCCGTCTCCGTTTCCCGCGTCATTTCGAGGAGTTTTCCCAACTCGACGCCGTAAGGGTGCGGTTTGATTTCGACCGGTTCCGGCGGGAGTTCGCCGACCGACGCGGCGTAATGCGCTTCGTTGCCGTCCGGGTCGACGAAGTGAAAGGTCGCGTGCGGGTTCGCGAGCGCCGTTTGCTCCAAATACTCGTCGACGCCGCCGCGTCCGCGCTGATATTTCGCCTCCAACTCGATCGTTACCCGGGTTCCGCTCGGCACGTCGATCCAATCGAGTTCGCGGTCGCGCAAAATTTGCCGACCTTCTTCGTTCGGCGGAATCGTTTCGCCGGCGCCGTCGCCGTTGAGGACTTCCGGTTTGTTCGTTTTCGAGTCGATGCGGACGACGAAGTACGTCGCCGGTTTGCGCGGCGAAAGTTTCGAGACGACCTCGAGCGGTTTCCCGGTCGTCAAAAGGCCGTACATCCCGGCCGCGCTGATCCCGATCCCCTGCTGACCGCGGCTCATTCGGAGGCGGTGAAACTTCGAGCCGTAAAGAAGTTTGCCGTAAATCAGCGGAATCTGCTTGGGGAGAATGCCGGGGCCGTTGTCCTGCACCGAAACGCGGTAAGTATTTTCGCTAACCCGTTCGACGCGCGTCCAAATTTCCGGGAGCGTTCCGGACTCTTCGCAAGCGTCGAGCGAGTTGTCGACCGCTTCCTTGACCGTCGTCAAGAGGGCTTTGCGCGGGTTGTCGAAGCCGAGGAGGTGCCGGTTTTTCGCGAAAAATTCGCTGACCGAAATTTCCTTTTGCTCGGCGGCCATCGAGGTCGCGTCGGCCCGTTTGCGCGACGTTTTTTTCGGCGCGGCGGCTTTTTCGCTCTTTTCGGTCGTCGGCGCTTTCGCTTTGGTCGCCGTTTTTTTTTCGGACGGCGCTTCGACGCTCGTTTCGACGGCGGGTTCCGGGACGGACGGCGTTTCTCGTTCGTTCGAACTCAACGGAAGTTCCTTTCGTTTTCGACGGTTGGGCGGCGGAACGCGAACGTCGCGCCCTTAAATAAAACGAGCGCCGAAACGCGGAAAACGTCTCGACGCGCAAAATATCGCGGCGCGCCCGACGCTTAACGTCGAGAGCGCGTTCGATTTCGGCGACGGCGCGACCGTTCGGGCCGCTTCCGGTCGACTCTATTATAAAGCGGATTCGGCCCAGCGCAAGACGGCGTCGGCGAACGCGTCCGGATTTTCCAACGACGCGACGTGTCCGGCGTCCGGAATCGTCGCTCGGCAAGCGCCCGGAATCGCGGCGGCGATCGCGTCGAGCGAACTCGGCGGCGAGAGAACGTCGTCGGCTCCGCCCAAAACGAGCGTCGGAACGGCGATTTTCGGGAGAAGCGCGGTCGAGTCGGCGCGCTTCGCCATCCCGCGAGCGGCGGCGGCGATCCCGGTCGGACGTTGGCGCAGCATCGTTCGACGCAACTCCTCGACGACCTCCGGTTTCGTCTCGAACGTCTTCGGCGAAAGCAAGTTCGGCAAATACGACTCGGCAAGCGCCGCGACTTGGTCGGTCGCGCGTTCGACGGCGACGATCTCCTCCGCCAACTTCAAGCGACCGGCCGACTTTTCCGGGGCGTCGCCGGACGCGTTCGAATCGCAAAAGATAATTCCGCCGAGACGCTCCGGACGGCGCGCCGCGAACGCGAGCGAAATATAACCGCCCATCGAGAGTCCGCAAAGATAAACCTTTTCGGTCGCCGGGTCGCGCCCGAGTTCGCAAGCGATTTCCGACGCTAAAATCGTCAAGTCGTCGGCGTAACGCCCCATCGTAACGCGCGGCAAGCCCCGCGGATTGAGCCCGTTCGCGCCGAGCGTCGAAGAGCCGAACCCGCGCAAGTCCGGAACGACGCAATAAAATTTCGACGCCAATCGGTCGGCG
This sequence comes from Thermoguttaceae bacterium, assembly GCA_017937685.1. GTDB lineage: Bacteria > Planctomycetota > Planctomycetia > Pirellulales > Thermoguttaceae > RUG369. The sequence goes on from JAGBDD010000066.1 coordinate 4,748, forward strand.
ACCGCGTCAAAAATACGACCGTCGAACGGGAAGCCGTGCGCGAAAACCAAAATCGGGCCGGAGCCCTTGGCGCTAACGGAATATTCGGCGTCGTCGACAAGATATTTTTTCATTCGAGGATTCCTTTCGAATCGTTTTCGAATATTTTTTTGAACAATTACTTTATAGTAAGGTAAAATCGCGGCGGCGTCAACGCGTTTTTTTCGCCGTCGACGCGGTTTTATCCTTTTTCGCCCCGTCGACGCGGTTTCGCTCCGCCGCTTATTTTACTCGTCTTTCCCATTTTACCCGTTCGGCAAACACGGGCGAATCGGCGTTTTAGCTCGCGTCGGGAAAAATTTCAAGTCGGAACGTTTTTCCGTCGAAAACCGAAACGACGCGGCGCGTTTCGAACGCAACCGCAAAAGCGAATCGCCGTTAAACGGCGCAAAATAAACAAAATAAAACGTCTCGGCGAGAAAGGAAACCGAACGATGAAAAAAACGGAGAAACTTTGGACGGCGTCGGTCGCGTTCGCGGCCCTCGTCGCTATCGGTTTCGTCGCGGAGCCGACGCCGAGCTTGGCGCAAATCAGTTTCGGGCGAATGCGCGACGCGTCCGAAAAAGGGCCGAAACCGTCCGCGCCGATCGTCGACGAAGACGAAGAAGCCGACGCGTTCGACGTCGCCCCGACCGGCGATAAAGCGAAAGACGGCAAAGCCGAAACGCCCCGTTCGACGCGAACGATCGGTCGCCGCTCGAACGCCGCCGGAGGGAACGCCGGTCGAACGCCGCCGCGCGCTCCCGTCGCTCGTCCGACCGCGCCGACGCCCGCTCCGGCTTCCGCGTCCTCCGCTCGAAACGCCGCTCGACCGTCGACCGTCGACGTTCCAAAAGACGCGAAAACAACGGAAGACGCCGACGTCGCGAACGCGGCTCCGGTCGAAGAAACGGCGAAACCGAAAACCGCCGCGAACGAAACGTCGACCGCCAAACCGGCGCGCAATCCGCTCGCTCCGTCGGCGACGGCGAACGCTTCCGCCGCGTCGCTCGACGATTTTCTCGCCGAGGAAACCGACGAAACGAACGAAACCGATTCGACCGAAGAAACGCCGGACGACGGCAAACGCGGGCCGCGTCTCGGGAAAGCGGTTTCGACCAAATATCGCGCCGGAATGATTTTCGAAGCGCGAGCGAACGGCGCCTGCAAAGATTTGCTCGGAACGGCGCCGGTGCCGACCGACTTCCCGGAGCAAAAAGTTCGAACGCTCGAAGAGAACTTTCCGCGCGTCGCAAGAGTCGATTATCGCGACCTTAAAGAGGGCGGCGCTCGGCAGATGGTCTTCCGAATGCGCGAACTCAAACCGGGTCAGCGCGTCGAGGCGACCGTCCTTTTCGAGGTAACGCGGCGACCGATTCTCCCGCCGAGCCAACCGGAAATTTACCGCTTCCCGAAAACGGTTTCGCGCGACTTGCGCCGCTATTTGAAAGCCGGCGATTACATCGAATCGACGTCGAAGACGGTGCGCAAACTCGCTTCCGACATTATCGAGCAAGTCGAGGAAGCGAACAAAGACGCGACCGATTGGGAAAAAATCGACGCGCTTTTCGAGTACGTCCGAACCGAAATTTCGTATAAAGAGGCGCAAATCGAAAAGCCGATGCGCGGCGCGCTCGCGGCGCTCCGAACCCGCGACGGCGACTGCGAAGATATGTCGGCGCTCTTCATCGCGATGTGTCGCTCGCTC
>JAGBDD010000008.1 GCA_017937685.1 Thermoguttaceae bacterium
GCGTCGTTCGCCCGTCCGCGGTCGTTCCGACGATCTCCGAAACCGACGTTCTCGTCGTCGGCGGCGGCCCCGCCGGTTGCGTCGCCGCCATCTCCGCCGCTCGCGCCGGAGCGAAAACGACGTTAGTCGAGCGATACGGCCACTTCGGCGGGCTCGCGACCGGCGGCCTCGTCGTTCACATCCTCGGGCACTGGACGAAAGAAGGCGACAAAAAAGTCCAAGCGACCCAAGGAATCGGCGAAGAAATGATGAAGCGCCTCGAAGACCTCCCGCAAGGGATCGTCAACCGCGAGTTCGGTCGCAACCCGACGCTCGACGCCGAAGCGTACAAATATTTGCTCGTCGAAATGATTACCGAAGCGAATATCGAAGTTTTCCTCCACTCTTGGGCGATCGACGCGATTATCGACGACGAACCGTCCCCGGAAACCGGCGCTCCGGTCGTTCGCGGCGTCGTCATTCAAACGAAACTCGGCCCGAAAGCGATTTTGGCGAAACAAGTAATCGACGCGACCGGCGACGGCGACGTTTTCGTCCCGGCGGGCGCGGCGCACACGCAACGTCTGTACAACATCGGCTTGCCTTACCGCATCGGAAACCTTGACCGCGCGAAACCGGAAAAAGGCGGCAAACGTCCGCGCTTTTTGGGCGACGTTACCCCCGTTCCCGGCGTCCGTTGGGTCAATATGACCGGCCCGTCGCTCGACGGCGTCGACGTTAAAGTCTTGTCGGAACTCGAATTGAAACACCGCAAGCAAATTTGGAAGCAAGTGCAAGAAGTGCGCTCGACGCCCGGTTACGAGGACGTTTACCTGATGGAAACCGCCCCGCAAATCGGCGTTCGCGTTACTCGGGTTATCGAAGGCGTCGCGACGCTCAAGCTCGACGAGGCCCGCGCGGGCAAGAAATTCGACGATTGCGTCGGGATCGGCGGCGCTTGGCACGGCGACCACGTCGGTTGGCAAATCCCGTTCGGCGCGCTCGTTCCGAAAAACGTCGAAAACATTTTGACGGCGGGCCGCTCGATTTCCGGCGAACCGTTGATGTCGGACGTCATCCGCGTCATTCCGAACTGCTGGGTTACCGGACACGCCGCCGGGGCCGCCGCCGCGGTCGCCGTTCAAGACGGAACGCTCGCTCGCGCCGTCTCGATTCCGAAAGTTCGCGCCCTCCTGAAAGAGCAAAAGGCTTATCTCGGCGAATGAAACAGCCCAAAAATCCGTCAAAATCGGCGCGACCGAACGCCGCGTCGCCGTCAAAACCGCTCGAACCGTTAAATTCGTTTCAAACAGACCAAGTATCTGAAGCGGTCAAACCCTCCGAGTCAACGCAAACGCTCGCTTCGACGCTTCCGCAACCGCCGTCGAAGCGCCGCGTTTCGCTCCGTCGACTCGGCGTTTGGGCGTTTCGGCTCGCGTTCTTGGCGGCGACGCTAGGCGCTTTCGTCGGCGGCTCGGTCGAACTCGCGAGGGCGGCGGCGCAAACGTCTCCGCTCGTTTTCCTTGTCGCGCTTGCGAGCGACGCGGCGCCGTTCGCGAACGGGTCGACGGCGGCGGCGAGCGGTTTTACCGGCGGTTTTCTCGTCGGCGCGTCGATTTTTTCGGCGGTCGTTTTCGCGCTAACTCTTTTCAAGCGGCGTTTTTACTGCCGTTTTGTTTGTCCGTTAGGAACGGCGGTCGACGCGGCGGCGCACCTCCGTCGGCGACTTTTCCCGCGACGTTTCCGTTTCCTTCGAACCGGTTTCGTCGTTCGTTCGCCCGGTTTCGCCCTCTTTTTCGGAACGCTGACGCTCGGCTCGCTCGCGCTCGCCGTTTTGTTCGGCGTTTCGTTCGCCGGGCGGAGCGCGCTCGAACTCGACCCGACGGCGCTCCTTTCCCGTTGGACGCTCGACTTCCCGACGTTCGGCGTTCTTGGCGGCGTCTTTTTGACGGCGTTCGTCGCGTCGCCCCTCTTTTGGCGTTTTCACCTTTGCCCCTGCGGCGCGCTGCAAGACGTTTGTTTCTTCGGGTTGCGACCGTTCTTCCGTCGCCGAACGGTCGCGCCGCGCCCCGGCGACAATCCCGGCGACAACCCCGGAAACACCCCCGGAAACACCCCCGGAACAAATTCAGAAAGCGCCGACCCAATAGCCGCCGTTTCGAACGCCGACGCGCCGAAAAACGCTCTTAACGCCGTTAAAACCGGCAAAACCGCTTCGCTCGAACCGCCGGCGCGGCGCCGTTTTTTGCGAACGCTCGCCCTTTTCGGACTTGCCGTCGCGACGTTGACCGCCGTTCGCCGTTGGAGCGCTCGCATTCTCGCCGCGACGCCCTTTCGTCCGCCGGGCGCGCTCCCGGAAGAGGCGTTTTTCTCCCGATGCGCCCGTTGCGGTCGCTGCGTCGCCGCTTGTCCGACGCAACTTTTGCGCTTTGACGCGCCGTCCACCGCCGTCAAAACCGACGCGCCCGCAATCGTCGAACCGTCGGAAAACGTCGAGGACGCGAACGCGTCCGACGAAAACGACGAAACCGCCGTTAAGGTCGACGCGACCGCTAAAACTTCGCCGCTTTCCCGTCCGGCCCCGCGACTTATTTTCGACGGCGGCGCGTTTTGCGAAAAAGACTGCGTCGCTTGCGGAACCGCCTGCCCGACCGGCGCGATTTCGCCACTGACGCTCGACGCGAAAAAACGTTTCAAAATCGCAACCGTCGACTTCATAATCGACCGCTGTTTGATTTATTATCAGCAAGAATGCGCGATTTGCCGCCGCGAGTGCCCGTTCGAAGCGATCGATTTCGTTTGGAACGAAGAGGAATACGCAAGTTTGCCGGTCGTCGACGCCGAAAAATGCGTCGGGTGCGGGCGTTGCGTCGCGTTTTGCCCGGGCGAGCCGATTTTCGTCGAGTCGGTCGACGAAGAAATCGCCGACGACGCGCCGCGTCCAAAAGCGCTCGTTTTGCGTTCGCTCGATCGTCCGACCGACGCGTTAAGCCGCCGTTTTTAACCCCAACGTTTTCAACGCCTTCCTAACGTTCGATTCGCCCGTCGGAAAAAACGGAAAACGGGCGACTCTTTAAACGCGTTTCTTCAAACGCAAGCCCCGCTTCCCTTAATCGGGACGAGAGGCCTATTTTTCTCCGCCTGAACGGCGTTCGCCGGATTCTCGATCGGCGGGAGCCCCCAACTTAAAAGAACGGACGGTTTCCCCAAAAACGGGACGCGACGGCTATCTAAACGGCGTTCGGCAAGGTTCGTCGAACGCAACGCGCGGCTTTTCTTTTGTCTAAACGCAACGTCTCCCAAACGGGAATCAAACGTCAAAAGAACGCCGAAAAAAAATCGGAAATCAAACGCCCTTCAAACGCGACGGAACGCAAAATCCAAAAGTCAAACGCCCTTCAAACGCGACGGAACGCAAAATCCCAAAGCCCAAAACGAGACAAAACGCCGCCGAAAAGCGGCGCAATTCGCAACGACGTCAAAAGAAAAAACGCGAAGCGCAAAAAAGAAAAAGGCGGCGCGCCTTTCGACGCGTCGCCCTTAGGTCGACCGCTCGGCGAAAACGAGTTTGCCGGGCGATCGTTAAACGCCGTTAACTAACGCGTTATCACTCGACAGGAGCCGGTTCGGCGGGAGCCGGAGCGTTCGCGGCGCGAGCGGCTTCTTCGGCGGCGGCGCGAGCGGCGCGGGCCGCTTCGAGTTCCGCTTTCATCTCTTCGACTTGCTTTTGAAGCGTCGCGCGAGCTTGCGCGGAAGCGGCGCGTTCGTCGGCGACCGCTTTGTCGGCGGCGGCTTTCGCGGCTTCGACCTGCTGCGCGGCGGCGGTTTGCGCGTCTGCGGCGGCTTTGTCGGAAGCGTTTTTCTCGGCGAGCGCCTTATTCAAGGCGTCGGCGTTGGCGGCGGCGGTCGTTTGAGCGGCGTCGCGTTCTTGCGTCGCTTTTTGAGCGGCGGCGAGCGCGGA
>JAGBDD010000067.1 GCA_017937685.1 Thermoguttaceae bacterium
CAAGGAGAGCCGTTCCGAACCGTCGCGAACCGCTCCGCGTCGACGACCAAATCGAGCGCGCCGGAAGCGACGACCGTCGTCCGAAACGCCGCCGCGAACTCGCGCAACCGCTCCGCGACCGCTCGACGGTTCGACTCCGAAACCGCGTCCGCGACCGCCGCGTCGACTCCGCGAACCGAACCGGTCCCGAACGCCAACGCCGCGACCTCCGAAACGTTCCCCCGAATCGCGGCGAATCGAATTTCGTTCAACAATCGTCGCGCCGTCTCCGTTCGGAAGCGCGACGCGCCGACGCCGACCGGGTCGAGAACCGCCGGAATCCCGAGTTCGTTCGCCCGACGCGCCGCCGCGAACGTCGCGTCGACCGTCGAACGGTTAAGCGTCCCCAAATTGACGACAAGCCCCGCCGAAAGCGCGACGATTTCCTCGACCTCCTCCGGCGCGTCCGCCATTATCGGAGAAGCGCCGAACGCCAATAAAACGTTCGCGCAATCGTTCGCCGTTACATAATTCGTTATACAATGCGTCAACGGCGCCGCGCGACGCAAATTTTGCAACGCTTCGACCGCCGCCGAAGCCGAAAAGGCCGCTTCGCTCGTCATTTCTTTCGCAATTTCCCTATTTCACCAAACAACGTTCCCGACGCGACAAAAAACGCCGTCGCGCGGCTTGAAACCGCGTCGACGGCGCAAAAATCGCTTCGATTTTAACGTCGAACGGCGTTATTCGGCGCTTTTCGCGGCCTCGAACGCGGCGCGGAGTTCCTCGAGCGTCCGAACGGCGCCTTCCGGATACTTCTCGCAATTCGGGCCGAACGGAAGCATCGCCTCCATCGGTTCGATCGTTACTTTCGATTCGTCGACGCGACTCAAGTCGAGCCCCAACTCCTTCGCGAAGAACGGATAAAGCGCGCCGCGGTTCGACTTGCCGTACCCGTGCGGCTCGTCGAAAATCTCGTATTCGACGCGGTCGGCGGCGTCGTAAAGACCGTAAATCGATTGCAGGAACGGATACTCTACCGTCGGGGTGTTCTTCGTCCAGTCTTGTTTCGACGCGATCAACTTCAGCGGCTTCGGCGCGAAGAGCGCGGCGACTTCCGCGTTCGTAATACAGCCGAGGCGCGAGTGGAACGCCGTTCCGCTTTCGCAGGGGCAACCGCCGTAAAAATGCCCCGACACCATCACCGCCGGAACGCTAACGGTAATCCGTTCGTCGAGCGCCGACGCGTAAAACGTTTGCGATCCGCCGCCCGACTCGCCGGTGATCCCGATTCGCGTCGCGTCGACGTTTTCAAGGCTTGTCAAATAGTCGATTACGCGCATTGTCGACCAAGCCTGAATCCCGCCGGAAATCGGGTCGCGGTGCGCGTCGACCTTGAGCGGCGTTTCTCCGGCGACCCAGCCGAGCATTCCGTGCGCGAACACGACGGCGCCCATCCGAGCCAACGTCGCGGCGCGATACTGTTGGTCGGCGGCGAAACGCCCTTCTTTCCCGTGTCCGTGCGGCGAAACAACCAACGGGAACGGCCCGTCTCCTTCGGTCGGACGGAAAAGCGTTCCGCAAACCCAATATTTCGGGAAGATTTCAAGCGCGACGTTCGTCGTCGAGTATCCGTCGTGCCGGCGCGTCTCGCCGACGATCGGGTTGAGCGGCGTTTTTTTCGGCGCCGGGTCGAGTTGGAACTCTTTAAGGAGCGTCGCGCGGATTTCGTCGCGGCGTTTTTCCCAACTTTCGCGGTCGGCGTAGCGGGCTTTCGCTCGTTCAAGGTGCGCGGCGGCTTCGGCTTCCGGACGATTCATATACCAAGGTTCGAAGACGCGGAAGGAATTTTCGCCGGTTTTCTCGAACGTTAAGTCGAGCGGCGCGAGGATATACGCCAAACGCAGATCAGGATCGGCCCAATATTTCCAAGGCGCCATCGGAACTTTTTGTTCTAAATACGGTTTCACGTTCGCCGCGACTTCGATTTTCACGCCCAAGTCGGCGCGAGCCGCGTCGAGCAACTGACTCAACGTTTGTTCGTACCGCGCTTTGTTATTTTTGTACGCGTAATACGAATGGTCTTGGGCGGACGCCGGGAGCGCCGCGGCGCCGACGAGCAAAGCCGCTCCAATAATCGAACAAAGGAAACGTCGGGACATTTCGTTCTCTCCTCGAATTAATATTGCTTAAAATTTACGTTCCAACAACGCAAAAGTCTTCGCATTTTACGCGTTTTTGCTCAACGCGTTATTTCTCGCCGTCGACGTCGAACGACAAAATCGGCGCGACCGTCAAATATCCTTTTGATACACGCGGTAACGTTTGCAACGCTTGGCGCCGACGCGTTCCAGCACGTGATTGATTTTATCGTTGTTTTCGTCCGTCCAGCCGAGTTCGGCGTTTTCGTATTTCAACACGTTGCGACCGTAATCGAACGTGTCCAAAATCAGCCGCTCGGCGACGCCCTTGCGACGGTACTCCGGCAACACGCACAGCACCATCATACGCGCGCCCTTGACTCGCTTCAAACGATACTTCAAACGCAAAGCGCCCAAAAACGGAACGCCCAGCCAAGAGAGCTTGCCCCCTAGCGGTCGCGCCGCTTCGTTAAAGTCCGGCACGGTGATCGAAAAGCCGACCGGTTTGCCGTCGACCTCGGCCAAAAGCGTTTGTTCCGGCCGCGCGATTTTCCGCAAATTGTCGGCGTAAGCGCGCACTTCCTCTTGCGTCAACGAAACGCACGCCCACCACCATTCGGAGCGCACCGCCTCGTAAACCTCCATACAACGCTCGACGTCGGCGGCGAAGTTTTTGAGCGAAATTCCGCGCACCGTGAAATTGTAACGTTTTTGCAAACGCTCGACGATCGGGCGCCATTGGTCGGCGAAGATCGCGCTCTCGTCGAACCACCACGAGAACAAATCGCGGTTTTTTTGGAGCCCCCAAGCGTCGAAAAGTTTCGGGTAATAACTCGGGTTGTACGGCATCATCACCTTGGCCGGCGAGTCGAACCCCTCGACCAAAAGCGCGCATTCGTAATTCGTCGAAAACTCGACCGGCCCAAACAAGAGGTTGCGTTTGCGCTCCTCTTTCAGGACGCGAGCGGCTTTGTCGAAAAGCGCGTTCGCGACGTTTTGATCGTCGACCGCCTCGAAAAAGCCGAACATTCCCATATTCGACCCGTTTTCCTCGTTGAAACGCGGGTCGTCCGAAGCGACGATTCGCCCGAGAACCTCGGCCCCCTCGACGGCGAGGAACATCTTCGCCCAACCGTGTCGGAAAAACGGATTTCGTTTCGGATCGAGTTTTTCACGCGTCTGAAAAGCGAAAGGCGCGGTCCAATTCGGATCGTTTTTGTAAATTTTACGCGGAAGTTCGATGAACTTCTTGCGATCGTTTTCGGTTTTAACTTCGATGATTTCCATTGCGAACGCCGACTATATTAATATAAGGACAATTTAAGTCGAAACGGGACGCGATCGCGCGCCGTCGCCCGCCGTTTTACGCGGCGAAAACGTTCCGCAAACGAACGTCGCCGAGTCGCGCTTCGTCGAACCGCGCTCGCCGCCGTCGTTTGTTTTTCATTGGGGGGGGGAGGAAATCAAATCGCGTTAAGCGATCTTTTTATCGTACACGCGGTACGTTTTGTTGCGAACGGCGCCGCCTTTTTCCAAACTGCCGCGCGAATATTGGTTCGACTCAAGCACCCAAGAGAACTCCGCCTCTTGGACGCCGCACTCGAGCGTTTTCGGCACCAACGCGTTCAGAAGAACGAGCCCGAGTCCGGTCATTTGGTACTCCGGCAACACGTTCGTGCTGATGATGCGCATCCGTTTGATTTCCGAACGTTTTCGCAGCAACTTTAAAAAACCGAACGGGAACAAACGACCGTTGATCGCCTTAATTCGCGGGTTGTAGTCCGGCAGGCAGAACGTCGCGCCGACCGTTTTCCCGTCGACTTCGGCGACGATCGCCAACTCCGGCACCATCAAATACTTCATCGAAGCGGCCATTTCTCGCAACTCGGCGTCGGAAAACGGCACGAAGCCCCAAGTATTCGAAAGCGAGCGGTTGTAAATTTCGAGGAACATACGCACGTCGGCCTCGAAATTTTTCTTATTAAGCGGACGGAGCTTAACGTCGTACCGCTCTTGAATCATTTCGGCGGTTCGCAAGTAACGCTCGCGCACTTTCGGGAGCATATCGATTTCGCCCCAATAGGCGTACATATCCTGCGATTTCGCAAAGCCGACGTTCTCGAAAAGCCGCTCGTAATACGCCGGGTTGTACGTCATCATAAAGAACGGCGACGAATCGAACCCCTCGATCAGCAAACCGACGGTATGGTTCATCGACGGATTCATCGGGCCGCGCATCGTTTCGCATCCCCGCTCTTTCAGCCAGTCGGAAGCGGCGGCAAAGAGCGCGTCGGCGACGGCTTGATCGTCGATCGATTCGTAAAAACCAAAAAAACCGACCTTATCGTTATAACGCTCAAGGTGTCCGACGTTCAAAATCGCCGCGATCCGTCCGACGACTTTACCGTCGCGCTCGGCCAAAAACGTTTGAATTTGGTTTCGTTCGTAAAACGGCTCCTTCGCGTACCCGAGAAGTCCCTTTTCGCTAGCCAAAAGCGGCGGAATCCAATACGGGTCGTTTTTATAAATCTCCCAAGGGAACAACAAAAATCGCTTTTTGTCCCGTCTGGAAGTCGGCGTTACAATTTTGATTTCGCTCGTCATTAGGCGATTCCCGTTCGCACGTTTCTTAAGCGCCGCCGATTTGGCGACGTTTCTAATTAAGGGAACCCCGCTTCGTTTCCGTCGAATTGGAGTTTATTGTTGTTCCTTCCAAACGTTGAAGGAAGCGCGTTTTTCAAAGGGCAAGCGCTCCGCTTTCGTCGGTTCCGACGGCGCGACGCCGATCGGCAAAACGATTTGGACGCGTTTTCCCTCCGGAATTTGGAGAAGTTGGGCGATTTTTTCGGCGTTTTGGTCGCGACGGAGGACGCCGTCGAGCCAAACGGAGTGGAACCCGAGCGCCGTGATCGCGAGCAACATATTTTGAACGGCGGCGGCGCAGTCCTCTTTATAAAACGACATATCGGCGAAAACGGGCCGCTCGTCCGCGACGCAAACGATCGCCGCTTTCGCGGTTTTGCAGACCGGCGTCGGCATAATCTCCGCGATTTTCGCAAGAATCGCCGGATCGTCGACCGCGACGAAAGACGGCGATTGCGCGTTGCAAGCCGTCGGCGCTTCGATCGCCGCTTCGAGAATCTTCGTCAACGCTTCCCGCGAAACCGGAGCGTCGGTAAATTCGCCGCGATAACAACGTCGACGAGCGACCGTTTCGAAAAATTCCATCGTTTCCCTTTCGTTCCCGTTTTCTTCGTTAAAATCAACGCAACCGTTAAATTTCGCGCCGCGACGCGCCTTTTAACGCGCTAAGACCGTCAAATAAGTTCGACGTTTCGCGCCTTCGACGTTCAATCGAACCGCAAAAACGCCGAACATAACGATTTTAGCGGCGCTCCCGCGTTCTTATTGCGAAATATGGAAGAGCAACACGTCGCCCTCTTGAACGACGTACTCCTTCGTTTCGCGGTGATTGAGCCCGGCGGCTTTCACTTCGCGCTCGCTTCCAAGTCGGATCAAGTCGTCGCAAGCGATCACTTCGCAACGGATGAATTTCTTGATGAAGTCGGTGTGAATTTTCCCGGCCGCTTCGACCGCGGAGCTGTTTTTGCGCGTCAGCCAACTGCGCACTTCCTTGTCGCCGGCGGTCAGGAAAACCATCTGCCCGGAAGCGTCCATCAGCGTTCGGACGACTTTGTCCCGACCGACGCGAGTCAATCCCATCTCTTCGAGGAACGCGTCCGCTTCCTCCGGCGCCATCTTCGACAGTTCCAGCTCGAGCCCGACCGAAACGGCGAGAACCGGCTCTTTTTCCGTCGCGAATTTGTTATATTGCTCGAAATCGGTTTCGTCGTCGCCGGTGTTGACGAGAATCATTCGGCGTTTTTCGGTCAAGAAGCGGAAAGAACGCGTCGCTTTATATTGTTCGTCCGTCATCTCTTCGGCGAGAAGCGGATTCCCCGCTTCGAGGCGTTCGCGGATGAGTTTCAGCGTCTCGTATTCGATCTCGAGCGCCTCTTGCTCTTCCTTCGAGCGGCGACGCTTGAACTGCTCTTCGATCTTTTCGACGCGGTTCGTCGCGATTTCGAGGTCGGCGAGGATCATATCTTCGACGAACGCTTGCATTTCCGCGTCGACTTTCGAACCGTCGAACGCCGGAACGACGCAAACCAAGTAATCGGCTTCGCGGAGGTGCGCCAATTTCGCGACGTTCCCGACGTGATCGCGGTTGAGACCGGGCGTGTCGACGATTTCCATCGCGGCGTAAGTAATCTTTTTCGGCTTGTAAATTTCGCAGAGCGCCTCGACGCGCGGTTCCGGAATCGTCGCCATCGCCGACTGCGACGAGTGAACCGCCGACGGATCGGGCGTCGCGCCGCTCAACCACTCGAATAAGGAACTTTTACCGCTGCCCGCGTACCCAACCAATCCAACTTTCATATCGAACTCTTAAAACTAAACGTTAAAACCGCTTAAAGCGTTAAAATTAACTCTTAAAATTTCTCTTCAAGGCCGTCGGTCGCGCTTTTTTCCGCCGAACCGCCCGCAAAATCTGCGCGACTAGCTCAACCGACGAAATCGTCAAAACCGGCGCAGTCAACGCAAACGCCGCCGTTTTACTTCAAAACGAACCCGACGGGCATATAAAGCAAGCGTCCGCAAGCCGGGCAAGTCAACGCCGCGCCGCCGCAAACTTTCGCGACCGTCTCGACCGGAAGCCGTCGACGGCAAGAGCCGCAATATCCTTCGCCGGTCAACGGAGCGAACGTTTCCTCGCCGCCAAAATCCTTAATAAGTCGAACGTAAACTCCGGCCCAATCGCGCGGCAATCGCCCTTCGGCGTCGCGAAGCCGCGCTTGCGTTCGCTCGACGTCCGCCGCCAACTTCGGTTCCGACTCCGCGACGGTCGCCCGCGTCTTTTCGAGCCGCTCGGTCTCCTCTTTTAAAGCGGTTTCGGCGCGTTCGACTTCGACGTCGAACTCCTCGGCGACGGTCAACGCTTCGAACGCCGCTTCCGCCAACTCGTCGTTTTTATACGCGATCGACTCGATTTGAATTTGAATCGACTCGTATTCGCGGTTCGACTTCGCCGCGTCGAGTTGGGAACGCCGACGTTCCAACTCTTGCGCCGCGGCGTCCGACTCGCGCTCTTTTTCCTTCGCCGCCAAGAGGAGATTTTGCTTCTCTTCGCGCCGCGCCGCCAACGCGTCCGCCGCCTTTTTTTGCGCCGCGCCGCAAGCCGCGACCGCCCGCCGACCGCGTTGAATCCGATAATTCAACTCGGCCAACGCGCGATGAATCCCGTGCAGTTCGTCGATTAACGCGGCGATTTCTTTCCCGTCCATCTCGTTTTCCGCTCCGTTTATTTTATCTATTCCGCCAATTTTATCCCGCCCGTTCGACTCGCGCCGTCCGACGCCGCTCAACTTTCCGCGTCGACCTCCGCCGACCGAACGCGGCGCGCTTCGTAAAAAAAGACGGCGGCGGCGTTCGAAACGTTCAAACTGTCGGCGATTCCCAGCATCGGCAACCGCGCCTTTTTGAGGAGTCCGTCGTCGGCGTCCTCCGGCGTTTCGGTCGCCCAAATTTCGGTCAATCCGTCCGCTTCGCTCCCGAGAACGATCGCGGTCGGACGGCGGTAATCGAGTTGCGGATAAGGAATCGAGTCGTCGCAAAGCGCGGTCGCGCGTTGAATTTTGCGACGGCGCAACCAAGCGAGAACGTCCGGAGCCGCCGCGACGACGGTCGGAACGCTGAAGATCGCGCCCAAACTCGACCGAATCGCGTTCGGGTTGAAAAGGTCGAAATCGGGCGCCGCGACGATCAGCGCGTCCAACCCGGCGCCGTCCGCGCTCCGCAAAATCGCCCCGACGTTCCCCGGCTTCTCGACGCCTTCGATCACCGCGATTAACGGCGCCTCGCCCGATTTTTCCGATTTCGCCGTTAACAACGAATCCAACGCGTCGAGCGTCGTCGTTTTCGCCCGAACGACGGCGACGACCGCCTCGTCCCGCTCGCCGAACCCGATCTTCTCGAAAGCGCCGGTCGACAACGGAATCGTCGGAACGCCCGCCGCGTCGACCGTTTTCAAAAGCGTTCGCAATTCGCCGAACCGCTTCTCGACCGCGGCGGCGTCCCGCTCGCCCTTCCCGGCCCGCGCTCGAACGGCGCTCAACGCCGCGTCGACGTCGACTTTCTCGTCGGCGACGACGTTCTTCCCGGCGTTCCAAAAGACTTCGACGAACTCGAATCCGCGCTCCCAAGCTCGCGCCGCCTCGCGAACGCCGTCGATCAAAAAGAGACCTTCGCGCCGTCGAACCCGACTTTCTCGCAAACGCGCCGCGTTTTTGACGCGCGGATTCTGCTGACTGACGATCGCCGCGAACATACCGCTCCCGCAAATTCAATAAATTTTATCAATTTTAAGCCGTCGTTCGCTCGAAAGCGCGACGGCGGAAAAATCGCCGCAAAAAAGACGACGCCTTTCGTATTGTAAAACGCGGCGCGGCAAAAGTCAAGAACCCCGCTCGTCGAGAAAAACGAATATTGCGTCCGAACGCGCCGTCGACGCCGGTTTTAACGCTTTTAGCGATTTTACCAAACGCGATTGCGCCCCCTCCCGCCGACTCGCGCCGCTTAACGCGCCGCTTCCCGCCTCGTCGACTTGCGCAACAATATCCGTTTTTACCCCCAAAAAAACGTCGTCGTTTCCGGAATCCTTTCCCAAAGACTCGTCGCAAACTCCCGCAAACGCGCGACCGACCAAGGTAAAAAGAACGCGACGGCCGCAAAAGTCGCGACAATTTTCAAAACGGTCGCCAACGCTTGATCTTGAATTTGCGTCGCCGCTTGCAAAATTCCGGTCGCTAGCCCGACGAGAACGCAAACGCCCAACGCCGGCGCCCCGACCGCCAACATCGTTTGCAACGCTTCTCGCCCCAACGCGACCGCCGTTTCCGCTTCCATTTTCTATTTCTCCGCTCAATTCGATTAACGCCGCTTTACTCGTTTTTCGTCTCTTCAATTTGCGCGCCGTTCGCCGTTATCCCGTCGCGCCGCCCCAAGCGAAACTTTCGAGCAACGACTTCACAACGAGCGTCCAACCGTCCGCCAAAACGAACAAAGCCAACTTAAACGGAAGCGAAACGACCGTCGGCGGGAGCATCATCATCCCGGTCGAGACTAAAACGGACGAAACAACGACGTCGATAATCAAAAACGGCAACAACACTTGAAAACCGATCAAGAACGCCGTTTTCAACTCGCTTAACAAAAACGCCGGAGCGAGCGCGCGCCAAGGAACGTCTTCGTAAAACTCCGGATTCTCCTTGCCGGGTATAAATCGCGTAAAGACCGCGATCGTTTCAACGTTCCCAGTTTTCTCAATTTGCCGCCAAAGGAAGGAGCGAATCGGCGCTTGACCGCGTTGAAACGCCTCCGCGTTCGAAATTTGCCCTTCCGAATAAGGAACGACGGCGGTCTCGTAAACCTCCGACCAAACCGGCGCCATTATTAATAAGGACAAAAAGACCGCCAACGCCGCGATCGTTTGATTCGACGGAACCTGCCCGGCGCCGATTCCTTGGCGCAACAGCGACAAAACGACCGAAATCCGGACGAAAGACGTCGTCGCCAAGAGAATCGCCGGCGCGACCGCTAAAATCGAAAAGGTCAACAGCGTTTTTAACGACGTCGCGGCGCTTTCGGGCCCCAACCAACCGCTCGGGCCTTGCGTCCAAAAATTCGCCCCGTCGCCGTCGCCGACAAATTCGATTTCTTCCGCCGCTTTTTCCGCGTTTGACGTCGTCGACGCAGTTTCGCTCCCCCGCGCCGTTTGCGCGACTTGCCCAACGCTCTCAACTTCCAACGAACGCGTCGCTTTTTCCGCTCCGTCTTTTGTCGCCGTCGGAACGGTTCGTTCCGTTTTTCCGACGGGCGCGGCGTTATAATCGTCGTAAAAATCCAAGTCGTTCGCGTCGACGCCAAGCGTCGCCTTGCCGGAACGCTCCGGTTCAACCGCCGCCGGAATCGCTCCGCCGTTTTGCGCCCGCGCGTCCTCGACGAAGGCGCCCAAAGTCGCGAGCGTCGCGACAACGCCGAAAAACGTCGCCGCTTGACTCCGTCCGCCGCCAATTTTTCGCGCTTTCTTCATTATCGCCGTCCTTTCGCCGTCAAGCCCGTTCGCCAAACGTTCGCCGCGTCGCGCCCTCGCTTCCAAATCGCCGCCGTTTTTCCGCCGACCTTCCCAAGCGCCGCGTTTTCTTTCCGCCGTTCGATCTCCGCCAACATCGCGTTCGCTTCGTCGACGTCGGTAATCTCGGCAAGCGACGCAATATTTTCCGGCGTTTTAGCCGCTAAAATCAACCTATTCCCCCAACGAATCGTCAAGAGCCGGGCTTTATCGCCGACGGACGCCGAATCGACGATCTCCAACGCGGTTCCGCCGCCGTTCCCGCTCGCCCCCGTTCGCTTCAACAAAGCGACCAACGCGAAAAAAGCGCCCAAAACGACCGCCAGCGCGCCGAACGTCGAAACGAACGCGCTCCCCCAGGAACCGCCGTTCCGCGTCGTCGAGGTCGGTTCGTCCCGCAAAATCGGCGTTTTCGAACGCGTCGCAATTCCTCTATTCTCTTTATTTCCGCCAACCTCCGCCGTTTCTTCGCGTCCTTGCTTCTCCGCCGCTCCGTCGACGCCTTCGGCTTTCGCAACGCTCGCCCCGACGTTTTCTTCGCTCGCATTGATCGGAGTCCCCGCGTTCGCTTCCAAATTCGGCTTCAAGCCGCCGTTCTCGTTCGCCGCCGCGCCGTTTTCCCAAATCGCGACGCAGAAAACCGACGCCGCAACGACCGCGCCAACGCCTATTTTTCGCCGTTTAACTCGATTTATTTTGCGCATTCCGCTTATTTTCAACTCAATCTTCGCTCGTTGTCGTCGTTTCGCGCCGACGTTTCGCCATATCGGTCGATTATACCGTCGACGTCCCGAACGATTCAAGCCCAAATAACCGGCAAATCGCGTTTTTTCCGCAAATTCTTCATTTCCTCCTATTCTCCCCATTCATTTCATTCTCTTTTCTTTGCGCCGTCCCCTTTTCTCCCCCGCTTTGTCTAAACCGCTCCGCTTTACTCGGTTGCCTTTGCCGAAAGAAAAGCGCGTCGCGCCGCTCGCCGATTTCTCGTTCGAACGGAACGACGCGCCGACAAAAATCCGCCGTCTTAACTATTTTACCGCTAACGCTCTCGGAACGCCCGGCGCGATTCGGCGTCGAGCGTTCCCCGGCGCCGCGTCGATCAAGGTTTCGCCGTCAACTCGGCCAACTTGCGCCCGACGTCGAGACGAATCGCCTCAAACTCCGCCGGGTCGCTCATATACCGCGTCGCGAACCGCCCGCAACCGCATTGCAGCGGCAGGTAGTTCAGCGCTCGGTCGAGAACCGCTTGCGCCTCGGCCCGCTCCGGCGTCCCCGGCTTCGTCTTCGTTTGAATCGCGTCTCGCAAACCGACGAGCCAGCCCGCGTCCTCGACGCCGCGACGCGCTTGCTCCGAACGCACCGAGTCGAGAATTTCGCCCGGCCGCCCAAGCGGATCGCCCGGATAGAAGATATACCCGTCGCCGTTCGGATACCGGACGTAATACCGAACGCCCGGCTGATCCGATTGCGAAATATAGAGATGCGACGCGGACTCGAACGGGTCGCAGGTATGCCAAGTCGCGCCCCAGAACTCGTAAAGCTCGGCGCCGCGAGCGACGCAAGTATACGGCAGGAGCCGCTCGACGGCGTTGTACGGCGCGTCCAAGCACATTTGACCGTCGGTCGTCCACCAGATTCGGCTCCCGGCGGCGCGAATTTTCGCCAACTCCGCCTCGCCGACGAGCCCGTAATGACCGACGCCCCAAACGTCGAGATAGCCGAGCCATTCCGGTACAAAAACCCAGGTACTGCAGTAAATTGGGATTTTCGGGTCGACTTCGTGAATCATATCGCAAAGCGCTTTCATTTGAACGATAATTTCCGGCTTCGAATAGAACGGCTCGTCCGAAATGTACAAAACGAGATTATCGTCCCAGCCCTTTTCCTTGATATGTTCCCAATAAAGTTTCAGCTTCGCTTGATACGCTTTTTTATATTCGGCACGCAAAACGCTTCGGTCGACGTTTTCATACGGATATTCGCCTTCATACGGTTTTTCGCCGTCGATTTCTTTCGGCGGCATTCCCCAACCGAAAAGGTAGAAATCGTGCGGAAAATACCCCGCTTTCGCGCCGAGTTCGTCGAAAAAGCGCCCGGTTACGCGGTCGTATTCGGCCCAATCGGCGGTCGCGACGCCCGTTTCCTTATTGTACGAGAATTTCGGCGCGACGGTCGGCCCGTCCGGCGAAAGTTTCCGCTCGAGTAATTTTTCGCCTATTTTCTCCAATTTATCGGCGCGTTTCCCTTCGCCGTAAAAATCGGCGGAAATGCGAGCGTCGTAAATCGCCGAAACGCCCGCGTCCGGCGCCTCGAACGGCAACACCTCGACGCGGTACGGAACGACGCGAACCGTTCCCGTCGCGTCCGCCGACGGCGCCGGCTTGTCCAAATTTTCCGTTTGCGTCAACTTTAACGCGTCCAAGTCGACCGGCGCCGTCGTCGCGTTTTGCGCCGACTTGCCGGAGCCGTCCGTTTTTTTCGTTTGCGTCGACTTTTCCGCTTTCCCGCCGACGTCGCGCAAAACCAATTCCCCGACGTAAACGCCCGGGACGGTTTCCGGCGTCGTTCGGAAGCGGAGCCAAATCGCTCGGGTCGCGAACGCGTCGACCGGCGCGACGCCGACTCTCGCCAACGCGTCGACGGCGAGCGAGTCGTTTTGCGACGCGGCCCGACGGCGTTCAAATTCGACCAATCCGGCGGCGGTTTCGGCGGCGAGTTCCGCTCGACGACGTTCAAACTCGACGCGCGCC
Organism: Thermoguttaceae bacterium; assembly: GCA_017937685.1. GTDB lineage: Bacteria > Planctomycetota > Planctomycetia > Pirellulales > Thermoguttaceae > RUG369. The sequence goes on from JAGBDD010000067.1 coordinate 13,062, forward strand.
GCGAGATTTTCGGCGGCGGAGCGTTTCGGCGTCGGTTTTCCCGTCTTGACCGTCTTCGCGGCGACCGGAATCAACGGGTCGGGCCAAAGTCCGATCCAGCCGTCCGACTGCGGCGTCGCGCTCGGGAACTTGCGCTTCGTTTCGAGCCCGGTTTCTTGATAATACGAACTCGGATAATCGACAATAACGTTAGAAACGGTAAAAACCTCCGGCGCGTCGAGTTTGACCGTCCGTCCGTCCGCCGTTTTCAGCTCCGGCGCCCGAACGACGACTTCGAGCCGTTCGTCCCTCGCCGACCGAATCGCCAGCTGAATCGTTTCCTCTTCGTCGAGCGCGAGCGCGCAAAACGCCGGATTTTCCGCGGCGACCGGCGCTTCGTCCGCCGCGAACGTCGTATCCGGAAAGACCTTGACGACCGCCGGAACGTCGAAGACGCCGGTTCGCCCGCCGAAGAACGCGATCGGCTCGGCGTTCTCGACCGGAGCGACGAAAACGGAGTCGTACCGCGCCGTCCCTCGGGTTTGGCTCGTCAAGTGCAGGTCGAGAAACGCGCAGTCGTTCGTCGTTCGGATCGCGCCGGTTTTGAGGGCCCAATCGGTTTTGCCGCCGACCGGCTTCCCGAGCGACGACGTCCCGCCTTCCGCGAGCGTCCAGTCGGCTCGCCGCGAATGAATATGCAGGTCGAACGACCCGGTAAACGCCTTGGCTTCCGAATCGGTCGCGACGACGTACCCGATCAGGTAACAGCGGTTCGGCTCGACCGCAACGCGCCGCCGCCAACCGCGCCAACGCAACTCCGCCGTTTCGTCGATCGATATTTCGAGCGCCTTCGCCCCGAGCGCCGCAACGCCCGGTTCGACGACTTTATACGAAACGCCCGGCTCGTTCGCGTCGCGCGACCAATCGGATTCGCCCGGCGGCAGGGTCGTTTTCGCGTCGACGTTTTCAAAATCGCCGTCCGCGACGATATTATTCTCCGCAAGGAACGCCGGAAGCGTCAACGCGACGCCGTCGACCTTGCCGGTTTCGCCGGTTTTAGCGGTTTTAGCGCCGCCGTTTTCCTTCGCGGCGCCGTTATTTTCGCTATTACCCGCAACATCGGCCGGATTCGCCGTTTGGAGCGTCGTTCCGGGGAACGCTTGGTTCGCGAGATTCGCCCCGTCGACCGAGCGGCGAGCGGCGTCGCCCTTCGCGTCTTTGCCGGTTTTATCGGTTTTGCCGGTCTTCTCGACAACGGCGAAGACGTTCCGCGCCCCGCCGACGACGTTCGCTTCGAAGAAGACGGAACCGTCGAAAAATTCGAGCGGCGTTTCTTTCGCCTTCAGGTCGAGAACGGCGAAATCGCCCGCTCCGAGCGTTCGCCCCCAACGCGTTTCGATCGGCGCCAAGTCGAGCCGAATCAGCCGCCGTCCGTCCGCCGACGGCGTTTCGACGCGAACGAGAACGCAACGCGCGCCGGAATATTGCGGAACCGCCGAGTTTACCGAATCCGCCGACTTTTCCGATTTTAACGTTTTTTCAACGGCGATTCCCAATTTTTCCGGTTCGAAACGCTCCGCTCCGCGCGTCGCGTTCGGGTCGCCGCTCGGATAAACGGTCGGGGTCGCCGGAATCGCGAACGTTTCGCCGATTCGGAACGGGCGAACGTTTTTCGGCGGGTCGACGCCGGGTTCCTCGACAAGTTCGATCTCGACCGCGTCGAACCAAGCGGTTCCGGTTCCGCGCAAGACCGTTCCGAACTCGAGCCGGTTCGCGTCCGCCGGAACGGAGTAAACCTCCGAAAGCTCCGTCCAACCGAACTCCGTTTTATCGCTAAAACCGAGAAGCGGCGCCGCGATCATCGGCTTTTCCTCGTTCCCGAGATGCAGGTACCAGCCGACCGTCCCGCGAACGTTTTCGCCGCGAACGCGCCCGGTAAAGCGGTACTTGCGCCCCGGTTCGACCGCGACGCCCCCTTGACGCGCGGCGATCCAAGACGGTTCCGCCCCGTCCGCGACGTCGCAACGGACGCATTTTCGTCCCGAAAACGGGTTTTCGTCGACCCAACGCATCGAACGATCGGCGCCGTCGACGTCGAACCGCCAACCGCTTGGAACGTCGCCGGTTCCCGCTTCGAAGTCGAGGTTCGAGAGCCGCCGCCGAATTTGCGAATATTGATCCGGATGAGCCGTCGCGCGGTCGTTCCCGGAAAAGACGAGATAACGCGCCGTCGATTTCGCCGCGACGGTCGCCGGAATCGTCAACGAAAAACCTTCGCCGATTTCGCCGCGCTCGACCGTTTCGCCGTCCTTATTAATAATATTGAAAACGAACTCGACGCCGTCCGAGTCGCAAAATCGAACCGACTCCGCCCGTTCCCCGACGAGCGGCGCCGCGCCGTCGACCGGTTTTTCCGGCGTTCCGGCGATCGGAATCTCGACCGCCCGCTCCGACCAATCCCGCTCGGTCGCGTTCTCGACGAACAGCTCGAACGCGTTCGCCCATTCGCCCCCGCCGTCGCGACAAAGCCGCTGCGATATCGCCCGAATTTCCGGGGTCGCGTCCGCGCTCCAAACCGCCGACGTTGGGAACGTCCCCAACGTTCCGAGCGTTCCGAAAGCGAGCGCCGCTCCGAGTCCGAGCGCCGCCCTTCGTTTCAATCGTTGAACTCCGCGCATATTGCCTCTCCTTTGCGTTTCAACCGTTTTAACGCTTTTCCGTCGCGACATTCTCGCCGCCAGGGCCCAAAGCCCGCCGCCGAACGCCGCGCCAAAGCGTTTTTTCGCAATTTCGCCGATTATACCGGAAGCGAACCGGCGTTTCAAGCGTTCGTCGGAGCGAAAGCGAAAAAAACGGAAAATCGCCGAAAACGCCGACGCCGCCCCTCGCCGCCCTTGCGCCGCGTCGCGACGCCGGTATAATTAACGGGAAACGTCGAACGTTCGGTAAAAAACGCCGCGTCGCGACGTCGCGCCAAGAAAGAAACAAGCAAAAAACGGTTTATTCAACAAAAAAACGTTTCCGAACGCCGCGCCGCCGTTCAAAAACGGTTAAACGCAACGTTTTTAAAAAACCGTCCCTGAAACACCGTTTTTGCCGTTAAAATTTTAAAATCAAACCTCGCGTCGAAGAAACGGCGGTCAAGATGATTACAATCCCGGTTGAATTAAGCGAACGAAGTTACGATATTCAAATTGAAGAGGGCGCGCTCGAGCGTTCCGGCGTCGCGTTGGCGTCGTTGGGGGACGTTTCCCGCGTTTTGCTCGTTACCGACGAGAACGTCGACGCCCTTTATACCGAAACGGTCGCGGCGGCGCTCGTCGACCGCGGACTCGACCTCGACGTCGTCGTTATTCCGGCGGGCGAAGAGAGCAAAACGATCGAAACAGCGAACTCCCTTTGGGAGCGCTTCCTCGAAGTCGGCGCCGACCGCAAGTCGGTCGCGGTCGCGCTCGGCGGCGGGGTCGTCGGCGACTTAACCGGTTTTGTCGCGGCGACTTACGTTCGCGGAATCCGTTTCTTTCAAATCCCGACGACGCTCCTTGCGCAAGTCGACAGTTCCGTCGGCGGCAAAACGGCGGTCGACCTCCCCGGCGGCAAGAATATGGTCGGCGCGTTTTGGCAACCGGGGGGCGTCCTGATCGACCCGAACGTTTTGACGACGCTTCCGGCCGACCAATACCGCGCCGGGCTCGGCGAAGTCGTCAAATACGGCGCGTCGCTCGACGCCGACTTCTTCGCCTTTTTGGAACGCAACGTCGACAAAATAACCGCCCGCGACCCGGAAACGCTAGGCGCCGTCGTCGCGAAATGTTGCGAAATTAAAGCGCAAGTCGTTTCGGAAGACGAGTTTGAAACGACCGGGCGTCGCGCGCTCTTGAATTACGGGCACACATTCGGGCACGCGCTCGAATCGGCGCTCGGTTACGGGACGCTTTTACACGGCGACGGGGTTTCGATCGGCTCGCTCGCCGCCGCTCGACTCGCCAAGCGCTTAGCCGAAAAGGGCGATTCCCGCTTCGCCGCGATTAACGGCGCTTGGGTCGCGCGTCAAACGGAACTCTTGGAACGGCTTGGACTTCCGTCGTCGCTCGAAGTCGTCGGACGGCGAATCGGCGACGCGCCGGAAACGTCGGTCGAGCGGCTCGTCGACCTGATGCGAACCGACAAAAAGGCGGAGTTCGGCAAGTTGAGTTTCGTTCTCCCGACCGGGCTCGGCGAGTGCGTCCGTCTCCGCGACGTTTCTCCCGAGGACGCCGCCGCGGCGCTGGTCGAATGAGCGCGAAACGTCGTCCAAAAAAGCGCAAAACCGCGCCGCCGCCCGCCGCGAAGAAGTCGGCAAAACCGGTTAAGTCGCCGGAATCAACCAAACCGGCGAACGGCGGCGGCTCGACCGCGTTCCAACCGGCAAAACCGGCGAACGGCGACGGCTCGACCGCGGCCAAACCTACGCTCTTCCCGTCGACGCGGCCGCTCCAACCCGCGGAGTCGGCGCCGGGCGCCGCGTTCCGTTTTTTCGACGCGTTCGTCGCCGCAGCGTCCCGTTTGAAAACGTCGAAATTCGTTTCAAAAACTTTTAACGCGTTTTCCCGAGCGTCGGCGCGATTCTTCGACTGCTCGTCCCGTCCGAAAACGCCTCGTCAAGAAGCGGACGACCGCCAAGCGCGCTTCGTCGCCGGAGTCGCGGCGCTCGCGTTCGCCGTCGGCGTCGTTTTCTTCTTCGCCGGAAAAGCAAGCCGCCGTCTCGACCCGCCGCCAAGGCCGGGCGCCGCGACGATTCCGACGCCGCAAAAGTTGGCCGACGCGGTCGCCGCCGAAGTCGAAAAAGCGCGTTCCGACGTTTCGCGCCGTCGCGCGATCGTCGAAACGAGCGCCAAAACCGCTCCGCCCGCCGTCGCCGCGACCGTTCAAACCGGCGTCGAAGCCGCCCGCGTCGCCGAATCCGGCGCGAAAATCGATTCTTCCGCCGCCGACGCCGTCCCGACCGCCGAAACGCTCGCGTTCGTCGTCGAGCTTAACTCCGCGTCGAAAGCGGAGTTAACAAACCTGCCGCGCGTCGGCGAGAAACTTGCGGAGCGGATTATCGAACGCCGCGAAGAACTCGGCGGCTTCCGCTCGGTCGACGATTTGCTCGGCGTTAAAGGAATCGGCGAAAAGACGCTCGACAAAATGCGCCCGTTTTGCGTCGTCGCGCCGCTCGACGACGCCGAGTAAACCGCGCCGCGTCTTTCGTCCCGTCAAAACGGCGCGACGTCAAGCCGCCAAACAACGCGACGCCGCTCGACGTCGCCAAGCGTCCGCGCTTTCGCAAACGTTATCCTTTCTCGACTTAATTTCAACGCCAAACCGCTAAAAACTCGACGCTTCCCAGCGGAGCGCCGAGTTTTTTTGCGTCCGAACGCCCCGATTAACGCAAACCCTCGACAAACCGCGCAACGCAAGGATTAAACCGAAACCGCTCCGCGTCTTTCGTCCTGCCAAAACGTCGCGATACACCGTCGCCAAACAACGCGACGCCGTCCTCTCGTCTCAACCGACGACGGCGATTAGCGCAAAGATTCGATAAACCGCGCGACGTAAGGATTAAGCGTTAGCGATTCCGCGTCGAGACCGTCGAAGCGGGCGCCGCGTTTGATCAATTCGATCGCGGGACGTTGATGCAAAAACTTTACCCAACCCTCCAAAGGCGTCGCGCCGTCGTTCGAACGCGCTTCGACGTTCGCTCCGGCGTCGATTAGGGCGTGTTGACACTACTGTTTAAATAAAATAACGATTGCTACAAAGTTTAAAAACGCCGAAAACATAACGTCGAGCTTATCGCAACGCGTCGCGATTCGACGGAAGTCCTGAATACGTCAAAAGAAACGTTCGATTTCGTTGCGGCGTTTGTAAAGTTTTTTGTTGTAACGCCAAAGTTTGCGTCGGTTACGCTTCGGCGGAACAACCGGTTTCAAGCCGACGTCGCGAGCCGTTTGACGCGTTTCGTCGCCTTCGTAAGCGCGATCCATTAAAACAGACTTCGATTTAAGTCGTTTAATGTCAAGATTTCGGAGAATTTCTCGCCCGACGGGCGCGTCGCCAGCGTTCCCAGGCGTGAGTTTTAGCGCGACCGGAATCGTCGGGCCGGCGACGATCGCATGAATCTTGGTCGTGCGACCGCCCTTCGTCCG
>JAGBDD010000068.1 GCA_017937685.1 Thermoguttaceae bacterium
CCCCAACGGGAATCGAACCCGTATCGCGGCCTTGAAAGGGCCGTGTCCTAACCGTTAAACGATGGGGCCTTAGGAGTTTTAAAAATCGGCGTTTTTCGCTTTCCGCCGCGCCAAACCAACGTCAAAACAGATTAACCGTTAACGCAAGTCGGCTCTTTAAACGGGAAAGTTAAAAACGTCGAATGACCCCAACGGGAATCGAACCCGTATCGCGGCCTTGAAAGGGCCGTGTCCTAACCGTTAAACGATGGGGCCTTAGGAGTTTTTAAAAATCGGCGTTTTTCGCTTTCCGCCGCGCCGAACCGCAGCTAAAACGGATTAACCGCTAACGCAAGTCGGCATTCCAAACGGAGGAAAAGTTAAAAGCGTCGAATGACCCCAACGGGAATCGAACCCGTATCGCGGCCTTGAAAGGGCCGTGTCCTAACCGTTAAACGATGGGGCCGGTTGCGCCGGTCGCGCGAGCGGAGTCGGTTTAAAAACTCGTTCGCCGTCGACCAAACTTTTACACGATTTTAACCTCTCTTTGCGTTTCGTCAAGGGCTCTTTAAGAAATTTTTAAAATTTTCTCCCTTTTTCTCGTCGAGCGTCAAACGACGGTTGGCGCGCGGGCGTTTTAAGCGACGACGAAAGGAAGCGCGGACGACGACGCCGATTGGCAAAATTAAGCGGTTTTCGCAAAGTTTGACGGACGTTCGCGAGGAAAAAGCGGCTCGGCGGGAAAATTTTTTCGGAAAAATCGCGCTCTTTTACGGAAAGTTGCGTTTCGGCCCTTTTAAAGCGTTGCAAAATCTTTACAATAGAGAATAAACGGGAATTATTGTCGAACGACGGCGACTTTGAGCGCGGCGGTTCGATTCGACGTTCTCGGCTTCTTCGCTAGTCGAGCTTGGGAGTTTGTTCGTCGGGAGCGTTTCGACGGAGACGCTTGTGGACGAAAACGAAACGAACGAGCGGGGGCGTCGGCGGGCTTGGGCGTCCGCTTTTCGCCCTTATATATTAATAACGTCAAAAACGCAAGAAAAATCGAACAACGGAAACGGGCGTCGAGCGCGGCGACCGTTCGACCTTCGGGACGCTTATGCAAACGGAAAATAACGAAAAAATCGAAAATAACGAACGCTTCGCCGACGAATACGACGTCGTCGTGATCGGCTCCGGTTTGGCCGGGATGACCGCCGCCAACATTTTGGGGCGCGGCGGGCACAAAGTCCTTCTTTTGGAACGCCATTACAAGCTCGGCGGGTTGGCGACTTGGTTCCGTCGCGGCGGGGGCGAGCATATTTTCGACGTCTCGCTGCACGGCTTCCCGGTCGGGATGATCAAGAGCTGCCGACGCTATTGGAACAAGGAAATCGCCGACCGCATCGTTCAACTTCCGGCGATTAAGTTCGACAACCCGCAATTCTCGCTGACGACGACGTTCAACCGCGAAGACTTCACCCGACTTCTCGTCGAGAAGTTCGGAATCGCCGAGGAAACCGTTAAGGCGTTCTTCGACGAAGCGCGCAACCAAACGCATTACGACGATCAGTCGACGACGACCCGCGAGCTGTTCGACAAGTTCTTCCCGGGCCGCCCCGACGTCGTTCGCCTCCTGATGGAGCCGATCACTTACGCGAACGGTTCGACGCTCGAAGACCCGGCGATCACTTACGGCATCGTTTTCTCGAACTTTATGTCGAAGGGCGTTTTTACCTTCCAAGGCGGCACCGACCTCTTTATCAAGATGATGCGCGACGAACTCGTCAAGAACGGCGTCGATATTGCGACGAACGCTCCGGTCGAGAAGATTTTGGTCGAAGACGGCAAAGTCGTCGGCGTTCGCGTCGCGGCGGAACCGTTGACGGTCGAGTCGGCGGAGATCGGCGGACGCCCGAAAAATAAGTCGACGCTGGCCGGCAAAACGATTCGCGCTCGCGCCGTCCTCTCGAACGGGAACCTCAAAGGGACGATTTTCGACTTGGTCGGTCGAGAATATTTCGACGCGGACTTTATCGCCGACGCGGAAGCGACGCGCCTCAACAACTCGAGCGCCCAAGTTTACATCGCGCTGAAAAAGGGCGAAACGCTCGACGAAGAGAAATGCGGCGACTTGCTCTTTACCTCCGTCGCGCCGGAGTTCCGCGCCGACTGGCTCCTCAGCCGCAATATTACGAGCCGCACTTACTCCTTCTATTATCCGAAAACGCGACCCGGAACCGACCGTTATTACGTCGTCGCCAGCTCGAACGCCAATTACGACGACTGGGCGAACCTGAGTCCCGAAGAGTACGAGGCGAGCAAACAAGACTTGATCGAAACGACGCTCGACGCGCTCGACAAGTACGTCCCGGGAATCCGCGACAAAGTCGCTTACGTCGAAGCCGCGACGCCGAAAACCTTCAAAGATTACACCGACCACTGGGGGGGCGCCTCCTTTGGGACGAAGTACGAAGGGCTCGCGGTCAGCCGAGCGCTCGCGTCGAAAGTCGGCGGCCTCTTCCACGCCGGGAGCGTCGGGATTATTATGTCCGGTTGGCTCGGCGCGGTCAATTACGGCGTCATCGCGGCGAACGACGTCGACGGTTTCTTGGTCGCCGGGGCCGAAAACTAACGTCGACGGCGCAAAACGCGCGGTTTGCGCAAGATTTAACGACGCGTCGCGAACGGTTCGGCTCGACGACGGCGGAGCGGAGGAAGCGCGAAAAAGCGTTTTCTCCGCCGCCTCGACGGAGCGGTTTTAGCGATTCCGTCGATTTTGCCGGTCGACGGCGGAGCGGAGGAAAGCGCGAAAAAGGCATTTTTCCCCTTTCGTCGAAGCGGTTTTAGCGATTCCGTTGATTTTAGCGACTTGGCCGGTCGGCGGCGGAGCGTTCGCGGCGTCAATTTGGAAAAAACGGAGAAACGGGGAAGAAAATGGAAGAAAAAACGACCTTCGACGGTTCGAAAGAGGCGATTTTGGCGGCGATTCCGCACCGACCGCCGTTCCTGTTCGTCGACGAGATTCGCGAGTGGAGCGACGAGGAAATCGTTTGCGCGTACCGCTTTAAGGAAGACGAATTTTTCTTCGCCGGGCATTATCCGGGCGCGCCGATCGTTCCGGGCGTCGTCCTTTGCGAAGCGGCGATGCAGGCGGGCGCGATCTTTACGTCGCGGCTGATCGCGGCGCAAGAAACGGAAAATGGGGAAGACGGGCAAACCGGCGAACCCGGCGTCGAACTGAAACCGGTTGTCGGGCGCATCAACGACGTCAAGTTCAAGCGGATCGTGCGTCCCGGCGAAACGGTCGAACTGCGCGTTTCGTTCAAGGAGAAAATGGCCGCGGCCTATTTCCTTAAGGCGAAAGTTTACTGCGAAGGAAAGCTCGCCGTTTCGTTCGAGTTCGCCGTTACGATGGCGCCCGCCGCCGTTTGACGCGTTGCGAAAAAAACGATTGAAGCGGTTTTAGCGGTTTTAGCGTTGAAACGACGCTAAAGTCGCGGCGCGGCGGTTTAAAAAAACGTTAAAAGCCGCCGAAAAGCCCTTAAAAAGCGGGCGGAAAGCGTACGGAAAACCGTCGAGCGGGCGTTCGTTTTCGCCCTTATTAATTAATATTGACAAAATCGGCGTTCGACGAGCGTTTTGGGCGTCGAACGCGGTTGGGTCGACTTGGCGTTCGAGCGCGATTTCGCGTTTCGGCGTCGTTAGTCGGATTTTGTTTTGAAATTAGGATTTTTGGAATAGCGTCGAATTTCGGCGCGTTTTGGAGGGAAAAATGCCGTCGTTGATTAACCGTTTCGCCGTTTGGGGCGTTTGGGCGTCGACGTTCGCCTTCTTATTCGGTTGCGGGCCCGTTCCGTCGAACGGCGCCGAGTCCGATTGGGGGTTCGACGCCGCCAAGTTCGAGGCGCGCCTCTTCCAAGATTGGTTGGCGCAAGACGCGAAGGACGCCGCGCCGGGGGTCTTCGTCGACGAAAAAAGCGATTCGAAAGAGCGCGACCTTGTCGACCGCCTCTTGACCGCGCTCGAAAAAGACGCCGATTTTGACGAAGAAAACGAATTTATCGCCCCGGTCGGTTCGAAAGCGGCGGTCGAAAAGCTCCGTTCGCGTTTCGTCGACTTGGCCGCCGACTCCGCGAACGGAACCGACCCGCGTTGGCGCGAACTTTACGCCGACGTCTGCAAGGCCCGCCGCGCTCGCCGTTTGGCGGTCGTCGTCGAAAACGCGCCGGCGTTCGTTTACACGAAACACTACGTTATCGGCGCGAGCCATTACGCCTACACCGAAGACGTTACCGACGAAGCCTACCTCGACTTCAGCGTCGACCGCAAGCCGGGCGGCCAGCTTTGCCTCGCGACGTTCCAACCGGACGGAACGCTCAAACACGAGGTTCTCGTCTCGACGGCGGAGGGGACGATTCGCGACCCCGACGTCTCTTGGGACGGCAAACGAATCGTTTTCGCGATGCGCAAGAGCTTCACGGAAGACGATTTTCACCTCTACGAATACGATATTGAAACGAAAAAGACGCGTCAAATCACGTTCGGTCTCGGCGTCGCCGACATTGAGCCGATTTACCTCCCGAACGGCGATTTCCTCTTCTGCTCGACCCGTTGCGCGCAAATCACCGACTGCTGGTGGACGGAGGTTTCGAACCTTTACACGTGCGACGCGCAGGGCCGCTTCCTCCGTCGCGTTTCGGTCGACCAAGTAACGGTCAACTACCCGCAAATCATTGAAGACGGTCGCGTCGTTTACACCCGTTGGGATTACAACGACCGCGGGCAAATTTACCCGCAGCCGCTCTTCGCGATGAACGTCGACGGCACCGGTCAAACGGAATTTTACGGGAACAACTCCTACTTCCCGACGACGGTGATGCACGCTCGCGGCGTTCCGGGAACCGGCAAGGTGATCGCGATCGCGTCCGGGCACCACACTTACCAACACGGCAAGCTGCTGATGATCGACCGTTCGAAGGGGACGCAAGAAAACCAAGGCGCGACGCTGATCGCTCCGGTTCGCGAAACCCCGGCGGAGCGAATCGACGCTTACGGGCAAGTCGGCGAATTGTTCCAATATCCTTACGCGTTCGACGAAACTAACTTCTTGGTCGCTTATCTCCCGGAAGGCCGCCGTCCGAACGGCAAGTGGTACGGCGTTCCGTTCGGCGTCTACTGGTTCGACCCGGCGGGGAACCGCGAACTTCTCGCGTTCGACCCGGCGATCAGTTGCGGACAGGCGCTCCCGTTGGCCGAGCGTTCGATCCCGACGACCCGCGTTTCGCAAGTCAATTTGAAGGAAAAGACCGGGCGTTATTACGTTCAAGACGTGTACGAAGGCCCGGGACTCGCGGGCGTCGAACGCGGGAAAATCAAGTCGCTCCGCGTCGTCGCGCTCGATTTCCGAGCGGCGGGGATTCGCAACAATGTGAACGGCGGCCCGGCGGGGGGCGCGATGGTCGCGACTCCGGTCGCCGGGAACAACGGCACTTGGGACGTTAAAAAGGTGATCGGCGAAGTCCCGGTCGAAGCGGACGGTTCCGCGTACTTCGAAGTCCCGGCGCTGACGCCCGTTTACTTCCAACTGATCGACGAAAACGGCGACGTCGCGCAAACGATGCGCAGCTGGTCGACGCTCCAACCGGGCGAAACGTTCGGCTGCGTCGGTTGCCACGAGCCGAAGGAAAACATCATCCAAAACGTCGGCGTCGAAACCGCGACGACGACGGACGCGCTCCGCAAGGGCGTCGCGACGCCGAAACCGCTTTGGAAACCGGCGCCGGGCCGCTTTGCCGACTCCGGTTTCAGCTTTGTTCGCGAAATTCAGCCGATTTTGGATAGCCATTGCGTCTCTTGCCATACCGGCGGCAAAAAAGCCGACGGAACCCCGGCGCCGTTCAGCCTCCTTGGAAACGCCGCGTTCTCCGATCCGGGTCGCGCCAAGGAAATGCACAAAGCCGGGCGCACGTTCAGCGAAGCGTATATGTTGCTGACGCAAGACGGCGTCCATAAAGGCCCGCGCACGCACTACTTGGGTATCCAAGAGGGCCCGGAAATGCTCCCGCCGTATCACGCCGGCGCCGCTAAGAGCCGCGTCGTTACGATGTTCCGCGGCGAACGCGACGCCAACCACCGCGACGTTAAAATCGACGATTTGTCGCTGCGTAAAATCGCGATGTGGATCGACCTTCTCGTTCCGTACTGCGGCGATTACCTCGAAGAAACCGAGCTTTGGACGCCGGAAGAACACGCGAAGTACGCTTATTATTTAATGAAACGCGAAAAGATGGCCGAGATCGTCGACGCGAACGTCGCGAAGAAGATCAAAGCCGACGAAACCGGCGAAAAACCGGCGTTTGAAGATTTCGAGCAGTTCGAAGCGGGCGGTTTGAAAGCGCGCGAAGCGTTTATGAAGGCTTACCTCGAACGCAAGCTCCCGTCGCTGGCGAAGAAAACCGGCGCGGAAAACGTCTACCGTAATCTTGCGCTGAATCCGAACGATATTCAAGGCGACGCCGCGACGGTCGAGTCGTACCCGCACGCGACCTCGAACAGCGAATACGGCTACCAAGTCGAGTTCGCCGCGAAGAACGTTATCGACGGGAATAAAAACAACCGCGGACACGGCCCGACGTTCCCGTCGTGGGGCCCGAACCTCCGAACCGACCTGTGGCTCGACATTAATTTCGGAACCGAAGTCGAAATCGACAAGGTCGTGATCTGGGTTCGCGCCGACTTCCCGCACGACGACGTTTGGAAGACCGCGACCGTCCGTTTCTCGGACGGCTCGACCGAAAAAATCGAGTTGAAGAAAACCGCCGAACCGCAAACGTTCGAGTTCTCGAAACGCCGCGTTACGTCGGTGCGCTTGACCGATTTGGAAGCGTCCTTCCCGTTGAAGTGGTGCGGTATTACCGAAATGGAAGTTTGGGGCGTCTCGGTTGAATAACGCGACGGCGTAATTTGCGCTGAGTCGCTCGGTTTCGACGGTTGGACGGGCGGAAAACGCTCGTTCGCCGTCGAAACCGGGCGTTTCGTTTTTTTCGAACGGCGACGCGGGTTGCGGAAGTCGGGCGCTTTGCGTCGACTTTGCCGCTCGCTACGCCGTCGTTTGAACGTTATTTTGTTAAAATAAGGGGAATCGGCGAAATGGGACGAGCGTTCGAGCCGGATTTTTCGATCGACTTGCACGGTTTTCACCCGGACGCCGCGATAGAACGGTTGCGTCGCGAGGTCGAGTCGGGAGCGCATTGCGGCAAGGCGTTGGAGGTGATTCACGGTTGCGGGCGCGGCGTTCTTCGCGAACGGGTGCGCGCTTGGGCGGAGCGTTCGCCGATGGTGCGCAAAATTTGGCCGGGCGAAGACTGTTTTTTGCCGGGCGGGGGCGGCGTTACCGTCCTTTTTCTTTAGCGCTCGTCGCGGCGATTCGGCGGAAAAACGTTCGCGCCGCGCCGATTGTCGGGTTTCTAACGATTGCGCCGATTGAAATTTGAAAAAAGCGGGCGGCGAAACCGATTAAACGGTTGACGGTTCGCGCCCCTTGGCGTTATACTATGTATTTAGCGGCTCCGCTCGAGATCGCGGGTCTTTCGGGCGCTTATTGGTCGCGTCTTCGACGATTTAACGGTCGGGGGGGCGCGGCGCGCGACGTCGCGAACAACATCGTTTTTAGAATTAGAGCGCGAAAAATGAAAACAACGCTTTTAAACAAAATTTGGAAAGAGATTTCGAGTCGCCGCTTCGTTTCGGCGGCCCTTTGCTCTTGCGCTTCGTTGTTCCTCGCCGCGAACGCCGCTCCGGTTGCCGCGCAGGGCGACGCCGCGATGCGAACGATTCGCCCGTTCATCGGTTTCGACGAAACGTACCAATGGAGCGACGTGCCGGAAATCGTCGCCGACGGCGTGAAAAAAGAGGGCGGAACCGCCGAAGAGTACGCGTGGGCTACCGATCTTTTCTTCGCCAAAGAAATTTGGCAGTTGGAATTTAGTTATAAGAATATTCGAACGATCGAAGTCGATTTTCCTGCCGAAAATGGAAAAATGGAGCGCAAACGCGTTTGGTATCTCGTTTATTCGGTAACGAATACGGGAAAATGTTTGCGCAACGAACTGAAAAAAGAGAAAGAGCCGGTCGCGATCGCGGGCGCGGTTCAAAACGACGACGTGAAATACAGCGTCGACGTTTCGCTTGGCGGCGTTCGCAACGCGGACGACGAAAAATTCGAAGCGCCGTCGAACAATCTGAGCGGTTTGCCCGCGCCGAAGACGGTCGATTATAACGGTCAAGCGCCGAACGCCGACGGTTCGATTCCGGGCGCCGTTCGTTTTGCGCCGCGGATGATTTTCGCCAGCGCGTCGATCCAAGAGCGTCTCCTTTATAACAAGGACAAGAGCGGTTTCTTCGTCGGGCAAAAACGCGGCGCCGAAGAGGGCGTTTATTACGATCGATACTTGCCGTTGGCTTTTGCGAAAATCGCCGTTAAAGAAGGGCGCGGGCAAGAATTTCTGGATTCGGTGCGCATTTCCAATCGTAAAATCGCGCCCGGCGAAACCGTTTGGGGAATCGCGACTTGGATCGACGTCGACCCGCGAATCGACCGTTTTTCGGTCTATATTAGCGGTTTGACGAACGCGCTTCGTTGGCAAGACTCCGCCGACGAAGAAGCGGGCGAGGACGCCGGAATCGGAAGCGGTCGCGACGTCTTCCGAAAGGTCTTGAAGTTGAATTTTTATAATCCGGGAGACGAAATCCACCGCGGCGGCAAAGAAATTTATAATAATTTGCCGGGGGAGCTTGACTACCAGTGGATTTATATGTAAAATAGTGAAAAGCGTATTTGCGCCGAAGACTCGCGCCCCCTACTTTTCGTTCCGTTCGCCGGGACGAGTTTCCGGGGCGCGCGCTCGGCGAAACGATAAAAATGACGCGCTCCTCGGCTCGAAACGGTTCGAGCGGAACGAAGCGAAGAGATTCCGCGAATCGGCGGTTTTTCAACGAAACGTTCGCGGCGGCGAGGCCGGTTTGGTTTGAGTCGGTTCGATTAGTCGGTCGGCGGTTGGCGAGCTGGGAGAAAAACGGACGTAGCGTCGCATCCAAAAACTTAATGTTTCAAGTTAGTTTAATTTGAAGGTGGTATAATGGCTCACAAGAAAGGTCAGGGTTCCAGCCGCAACGGTCGGGACTCGAACGCGCAACGTCGCGGCGTCAAAGTTTACGGCGGTCAATCGGTTCAACCGGGTTGCATCATCGTTCGTCAATGCGGCACCCGCTGGCGTCCGGGCAAGGGCGTCGGTCTCGGCACCGACTTCACGATCTACTCGTTGATCGACGGGTACGTCAAGTTCGACCAAAACGGTCGTCGCGTTAACGTCGTCGAAGCTCCGGCTTCTTGATTTTGACGTTTCGCGAGCGAGACGGCTCGGAACGAACGGCGTCCCGACGGACGAACGGTTCGTTTGGGGAACGAATCGCCTGAACGAGGGGGGACGGTTGCGACCGCCCCCTTTTTTTATCGTCGGACGTTGGGCGGTCGAGCGGCGGCGGGAGCGGAACGCGCTCTCTTGCGACGCGATTTTGGCGTTTTCTCCGTTGCAAGTCGACCGTTTTCGCGTCGCGCCGTTGAAACGCGGCGGCTTTATTTTGCGCTTTTCCGGTTTCGCGTTGCGACTCGGAGGCGCGTTCGGGGGCGTTTTTTAACGGCTCGAAACGAAACGGCGCTCGGCGTTTCCGGAAATAACGGTTTTAACGCCGGTTCAACCAAAACGGCGCCCGGAGTTTCCGGAAATAACGGTTTTAACGCCGGTTCAACCAAAACGGC
>JAGBDD010000069.1 GCA_017937685.1 Thermoguttaceae bacterium
CCCCCAGATTAACAAAGAGCGAGTTTTTCATATGAGCGACTCCTTAAAATAATTGAAAATATCTCCAAAATTCCAACGCGCCCCTATTTTTTAAAAGAACGCGGCGAAATTTTCAATTCGTTTGATTTGCTTAAATAAAACATCGACAATCAAATACGCGCCCGGTCATTCGAGCCCGCCCAACTCCGCGACGTCGAAAACGACTTCGCCGCCCCCCGCCGAAACGGTCGCGCTCAACGGCGTTTTGTCGAAATCTTGCCAAATTTTCGGAATTTCGCGAGGCATTTCGGCGCGTTTCGCTTCGTATTCGGCGTGATAGGCGTTCGACTCTTCCATCGACATTTGCCCGCGCTCTTCGTCGGTCTTCCAGTGTTCCGGTTTCGGGTCTTTAGTGCAGGTGATTTTGTATTCGCCCGCCGGCGCGCCTTTTTGCGTGTAACTCTGCAACGTCGACGAGATTTCCGCGACGCCGTTTTTATCGGTTTTGCCGTTAATAGTAACGTTGCCGCTCGTCGCGATGAAGAAAACGTCGACGTCGGCGATCGGTTCCGAACCGTTGACAACCTTCACTTTAAACGGGTGCGTTTCCGGCATGTCGGCGGGAGCTTTCGGCCCGCAACCGACCGCGACGCAGCAAATCGCCGCCGTCGCCAACGCAAAAAAGCAAGACAATTTCCTCATTATCGTCTCCTTAACCGATTAACGCGTCGCCAACCGCCGTCGACGGCGCACAATTTCGCGCCGTTCGCCGAACTGTAGGACGCCCCAACGTAAAAAAAGTTCCCGAAAAACGTCGACGCGCAAACGCCGCCCGCGTTTTCGGCTTATCCGTTTTTTCGACTTAATCGTTATCGACGTCAACGCGCGTCCAACTTCGAAACGCTTCCGCCGCCAACGTTAAACCGATTTTACCGCCGCGCTCGCGCAAAGTCAAGAAATTAACGCGAAAATTTTAAAAAAACTTCAAAATTTACCGCGTCGGTCGCGAATCGTCCCGCGTTTCCCTTAAGAATCGGCCCGCAATCGTCTAAATTTCACCCGTCTATCAATATTAATGATAAACGCCATTAATATTGACGGCAAACGTCCCTAAAAAAAGAAAACGGCGCCGCTCGCAAGTAACGCCGCCGTAAAATCGCTAAAATCGTTCGACCGCTTAAGCGTTTCGTCGCGCTCGGCTTTTCTCCGCTTCCATTTCGGCGCGCAAGTCGTCGCGGACTTTCATTAAGATTTTCCCCCAAGATATTTTTTTTCCGCGCCCGTTTTCCCAATCGCCGCCCCAACCGTCGCTCGCCAAGCTCAAAGTTCCGTCTCGTTTATTTTTTTCGCCGCCCCAACGTAACGCGCTCCAAATTTTCGACAAAAAACGCGACGCGCCTCAATTCGGCGCTGGAAAACCGCCGCCGCACCGTATATAATATATATTAATGACAAAACCGACGCCGACCGCGTCGCGCTTCCCCTTTTTCGTCCCCCTTATTTTGCGCAATCCGCGCCGGAGCCTTGTTTTATGTCGCCGTTCCTTTCCTCCGATTCTCCCGCCTCCGCTCCGCTTCGAATCGTCGCGCTCGGCGAAATCCTTTGGGATCTCCTGCCGACCGGCAAAAAACTCGGCGGCGCTCCGGTCAATTTTCTTTACCATTCGCAAACGCTCGGCGCCGACGTCCGCGCGCTAACGCGAATCGGAGACGACCCGCTCGGCGCGGAGATTCGCGAACGGCTCGACGCGCTTGCCCTTTCGCCCCAGTTTCTCCAAATTTCGTCCGACGCCCCGACCGGAACGGTCGCCGTTTCGCTCGACGCCGCCGGAACGCCGACTTACCGCATCGTCGAAAACGTCGCTTGGGACGAAATCGCCGTCGACGCGGAAACCGCCGACGCGCTCGTCCGCTTTTTAACGGAGGAAAACGCCGCGTCCGCGTTCTATTTCGGCAGTCTCGCGCTCCGTTCCGAAACGAACCGAAAAACGCTAAACCTTTTATTAGAGCGATTTCCGCGCAACGTTCTCCGCGTTTGCGACCTGAATCTGCGGGCGCCCTTTTACTCTCGCGACGTCGTCGAGTCGACGCTGAACGCCGCCGACGTTTTCAAACTCAACGACGCGGAAGCGGTCGAGTTGGACGCGCTTTTCTCCGACGTCGAACCGTCGACGTTGAGCTGTTTCGCCGACGCCGCCGGATCGTTGACTGCGCCCGATTCGCCGGAAGTCGCCGCCGCGCTCGCCGATTGGGCCGCTCGTTGGCGACGCCGTTTCAACTTGCGAACGCTTATCTTAACTTGCGGTGGGAACGGCGCTTGGATATTCGACGAAACCGGTTTCGCGTTCGCCCCAGCCGCTCCGGTCGAGCGAATCGCCGATACCGTCGGCGCGGGCGACTCCTTCGCGGCGGTTTGCGTCGTCGGGCTTTTATCGGGCCGCTCGGTCGCCGAAATCGTCGACGCCGCGTCGCGCCGCGCCTCCTTCGTCTGCTCGCGAGAGGGCGGAACCCCCGCGATTCCGCCGGAAGCCGCCGATCCGTTCGTCGCGCTTTGATTTCCGCCGTTTCAAAACGTTTTTCAAATAAACAAAAGTCGTCCGTCGCTCCGTCGACGTTTCGCAATCCCGATTTTAAGGAAACAACCGTTATGTCGCGTCTTTACAACGCTTGCGTATCAACCGCGTTCCTCGCCGCCCTCCTCTTCTCGCCGTCGTTCGCATCGTCGACGCGCGCGATCTCCGCTCCAAGCGACGGCGCGGCTCCCGAAACCTCCGCCGCCTCCAACGCCGCGCTCGAACAAGCTCGTTTGATTTCCGCCGCGTTTCGACAAACGGCGCAGAAAACAATCCCGGCGACCGTCAACATCGTCGTCAAACGCGGCGTCGACGCTCCAAACGCCGCCAAATCGAAACTTCCGTTCGCCGAACTCCTCCCCGACTTGCCGGAAAAACACCTGATCGAAGGCGCCGGTTCCGGGCTAATCGTCGACCCAAGCGGAATCGTTCTGACCAACTGCCACGTCGTCGCGGCAAGCGAAATCGGCAAAAGCGTTTCGGTCGAGTTGCACGACGGACGGCGTTTTCCGGCGAAAAAAATCGTCAAAGACGAAAAATCCGACCTCGCGCTCGTCTTCGTCGAAACGTCGGAACCGTTGCCGTTCTTGACGTTCGCCGACAGCGACGCGGTCGAAATCGGCGATTGGGCGCTCGCCGTCGGAAACCCGTTTATGCTCGGCTCGTCGTTCAGCGCGGGCGTCGTCAGCGCCAAGGGTCGCTTCCTTAACTCCAACGACGGCAAACAGTTCTTACAAACGGACGCGGCGATCAACCCCGGCAACAGCGGCGGCCCGCTCGTCAATTTGCGCGGCGAAGTCGTCGGCGTCAACACCGCGATCGCCTCTCTTTCCGGCGGCTACCAAGGAATCGGTTTCGCAATTCCTTCCAACGTCGCGGTTTGGGTCTTAGGGCAACTTCGCGACAAAGGCCGAGTCGAACGCGCTTTCCTCGGCGCCCCGATCTCCGCGCTTGAATACGACGCCGCGAAGCGCCTCGGACTTCCGCCAAAAACCGGCGTCAAACTCGGCGCTCCGTTCCGCGACGCCCCGGCGGCGAAGGCGGGCTTGCGCGCCAACGACGTTCTTCTCGAAATCGACGGTCAAAAAATCGAGTCGCCGGAAACGTTCGAAGCGTTGGTCGAGCGCGCCGCCGTCGACCGCGATTACTCGCTTAAAGTCTTGCGCAACAACGAGAAAGAACCGACCAACGTTAAAATCCGTTTCGAAATCAAACCGGAAAATTACGTCGGCGTCCCGTTGACGGAAAAGATGTTAGAGCGCGGTTCGCACCGAATCGACCGCGAATGGGGCGCGATGCTCATTCCGTCGACGCCCGAATCGGCGGCCCGCCTCGGCGCCCCGGGTCGCGAGGGAATCGTCGTCTTGAACGCGACGCCCGGAGGCGCCGCCTACCGCTCCGGTTTGCGCAACGGGATGCTAATCGTCAAGATGAACGGTCGCGAAGTCAAGTCGTTGCAAGACTTCGACGCGGCGAAATCGGAAGCGACGCCCGAAACGGGAATCGAGCTGGAAGTCGTTCAAAAATCGGAAACGAAAACGCTCCGTTTCCCGGTCAAAAAATAACGCCGTCGCGAAAACCGACGCCCGTTCCAAGCGTTCAACGTTTTCCGCTCAAAAAGCGCCGTTTTCAAACAACCGACAAAAAACGCGGTTTCCGACGTTCTTTCGCCGTCGAAAACCGCGTTCTCCGCCAATTTCAAACATAAATCAAAGTTTCAAAAGCCGCCGGTCGTCGATTAATGGCTCGGCTCGCCCGGAACGTCCTTAACGTCGTTCGTTCCGACGTTTCGTCGTGTCGCCCGTTCTTCGTCGGTCGGCTCCGACGCGGCGAATTTCACCGGCGAAACTTCCGGCAAACGCCCGTCTTCCTTCATTTTACGACCGATTTTGAAGATTTTTTCAAGCGTTTTATCGTCGAGTTCGTAACGCGGCGCGGTCGGCGTTCCTTCCCAAACGACGCCGCCGACGCTCGGCTCAAGGAGAATCGCGTGCGGAATCCCGCGGACGCCCAGCTTGTTTGCGAGCCGCCGCCCCGTGTCGACCGCGACGAAATATTCGACCTTGTCGAGATCGAGCCGCCCGCTCGGCATATTGCGAATCGCCTCTTCGTCCGTCTCGCAAATCGACACAACGACCAAGTCGTCCTTATATTTCTTCGCGATGAAGTCGAGGTACGGCAACGACCTACGACACGGCGGACACCACGTCGCCCACATCTCGACGAGAACGTATTTCCCAACGAAATCCTCCGGTTTCGGCGCCTTGTTCGCCCAACGTTCGACCGGAATCGCTCCGCCGACGACGTCCTCGATCGCGCACCAAAGATACGAGTCGGCCCAAACGATCCGATCCCGCAACAGCGCCGGGTGATTGTCCGGCAAGTTGACGCTCTCGACGAGCCAAGGCGTCTTCGACAGGTCGATTTTCCGCCCCGCGCCGCTCGACGCAACCAACGCGTTCTCAGCGTTTAACAACTCGACGGCCTCGTCGCCGCAAACGATTTCGCCGTTCGGCCCAACGACGCAAACTTCCCCGGAATCCGCCGACGCCGTCGGTTCGTCTCCGCAAGCGACGCCTCCGAAAAACGCCGCTAAGGCAAGTCCCGCGCAACCGAAACGCAACGATTTTGATTTTCTTAAAAACGCTCGTTTTTCATTTTCAACATTGATTCGTTTCATTCAACCGTTCTCCCAACTCTTTCAAACAAAGGCGTTAACCGTCGAAAAAGTTTACCGTCGACCAACTTTTCGACAATTTTCGACAAAATCCGCTCGAAACCGTCGTCAAAAGGTCGGCCCGCCTTACTTTTCCGCCGATTTATGTTATCATACTAAAAAGGCGCGCGCAATTCAAGCGCCCGACGCCCATTTTTCCGTTTTTTGTCGCCCAGCTTCGCCAACCGCCGTTCCAGTCTCCGGAGCCCGAAATGCGCTCGCCCCGCCGTCCCGCAAATTCCCCGCGTTTTCCCTATTTTATCGTCGCAACCGCGCTCCTCGCCGCTCTCGGTTTCTTCCTAACCCGACCGTTTGTCGAGTCCGGCGACGCCGCGACTCAGGCGCCTCGCTGGCTTCTCCTTTTCGCCCCGCTCGACGACCCGACCTTTATGGAGTTCGTTTGGCGCGGTCTCGATCTCCCCGTCGAACTGGCGTCCGGCGAGCGTTGGCTTGCGCTCGGTCTCGGCGTCGTCGCGACGCTCGCGCTTCTCGGGCTCGGAAAGTTAACGTTCGCGCCCTTTAAACGCTTTTTGAAAACCAGTGTTACCGAAACGATATTCTTTCAATTCGGCGCCGGATTCGCGCTTTGGAACCTTTGCGTCCAAATCGCCGGTCTTTTCGGGTTTGCCGACGCTTCGATCGCGCTCCCAACGTTCGCCTTCGCCGCCTTTTACGTTCTTTCCTCAACGTTTGCGACGTCGCGACGCTTAGCCGCCGTCCGCAACCGCGCGCTCGTCGCCTCGTCGACGCCGTTTTCGCCGCCCCGCCGCCTCGGCGACCGCGTTCTGTTAACGCTTCAAATCCTTTTATTAACGATTTTTACGTCGTTTTATTTTTTCTCGTCGACGCAACCGCTTTTCGAATATGACGTCGTCGAGTATCACGCGCAGACCGCTCGCGAAATTTTCGAAACCGGCGCCCTCGTTTTTTCGCCGAACAACGTTTACGCCAATATGCCGCTCGGCGCCGAAACCCTTTACGTTGGCGGATTTAACCTCGTTCGCGACCTTTGCGCCGCGCCGGACGCGCCGTTGCGCCTCGGTTCGCTCGTCGGCAAAGTCGTTTTGTCGTTCGCCGCCCTCGCGACGGCGCTCGGTCTCTTCGCGTTTTGCCTTCGCTTTTTCCGCTCCGAGCGCGCCGGTCTCTTCGCCGCCCTCTTTTACCTCGCGTTCCCCGGCGTCTTCGACGTTTTCGCCAACGGCTTAAACGACGGCGCTTTAGGTTTCGCGCTTTTCGCCGCTTTTTACGCGTTCGCCCTTTCGCTCGCCGCCGACGCGACGCGTTGGAACCGACTCGTCTTTCGAGTCGCAACATCTTTGCTTATCGGCGTTTACGTTGGTCTCGCCATTTCGATCAAATACACCGCCGTCGTTTTTGTTTTCGCGCCCGCTTTCGCCGCGCTTCTCGCCGTCTCGTTCCCGTTCGTCGCGACGCCGCTTCGCCAACTTTTTCGCGACACCGAGTCGAACTTGCTCGACAATTCCGCAACCGACGAAACGTCAACCGTTTGCAACGCGTTATCCAACGACGTTTCCGCTTCCGTTTCCCCGTCGAAATCGGTCGCGCCGCGCCGCCTTAAAGACGTTTGCCTCCCGCTCGCCGTCTTCGTCGCGACGGTCGCGCTTGTCTCCGGCGGTTGGTTCCTCCGCAACGTTTCGGCGACCGGCAACCCCTTCTACCCGTTGGCCTTCGAACTATTCGACGACGCGTCGCAAACTTGGGACGCCGACGTCGACGCTCGTTGGCGCCGGGCGCATTCCGCGTCGACGTTCGGCCCCGCCGCCTTCGCCGAGTCGGTCGCCCG
Organism: Thermoguttaceae bacterium; assembly: GCA_017937685.1. Classification (GTDB taxonomy): domain Bacteria; phylum Planctomycetota; class Planctomycetia; order Pirellulales; family Thermoguttaceae; genus RUG369. Next base: position 7,072 of record JAGBDD010000069.1, read on the forward strand.
TTCCGCTTGGCGCGCCGACCTTGCCTCCCCGTTCTCCCCGCTCCTTCCGGCGCTCGGTTTCGTCGTTTTAACCGCCGCCGCGACGTCGCTTAACCGCCGTCGTCGACGCGTCGACGACAACGCGTCCTCAAAACGCAACCTCAACGAAAACAACCTCTTGCTTCTCGCGTTAATCGCCGCCGTCGCCCTCCTCTTTTGGCTCGGTTGGTATTTTGCGACGCACCGGCTAACGCGTTTCCTCGTTCCCGTCGCCCCCTTATCCGCGTTATTATACGGCGTCGCCGCTTCGTTCGCCGCGACCGGATTCCGCCCGACCGTTTCGACAAATTCGACCGCCGCTTCCGCTTCGTCCGGTCGATCCTTTTTCCTTACCGCGTTTTACGCAACCCTTTTAATTGGCTTGCTTTACGAAGGCCTCGTTATCGACGTTCGCGCCCCCGCTCGCGTCGCGCCCCTTCGCGCCCTCGAACGCGACCCGGCCCGTTTCCCGCAAGCGTCGATTTTCTTCAACGACCGCCCGGAACTTTTCGCCGACGCGCCGTTTCCCAACGCAACCGTCGCTCCAACAAGCGTTTCCGACGCAACCGCCCTTCCGTCGCGCAAGCTCCTTTTAGTCGGCGACGCTAAAGCTTTTATTTACCGCGTTCCGGTCGTTTACTCGACCTGCTGGAACCGTTCGCCGTTAATCCCGCTCCTCGGCGACTCGATCGAGCGCGACGCCGACGGCAAAGTCGTCGCGATTCGAGACGCCGACGCGATTCGCCAACGCTTCGACGACGCGAAAATCGCCTTCGTTCTCGTCGACTTCGCCGAATTAGCGCGCTTCCGAAGTCCCGGCAATTACGGCTTTAGAGACGTCGAAATCGACGAAAACCTCTTCCGTCTTTTAACCGACGCCAACGTTCTCGCGCCCTTCGAACTCCCGCGAACGCCCGATAAGAACGACGCGACGTCAACCGCTCCCCCAACGACGCGAATCTTCCGGCTCGTTTCGCCGTCCGACGCCGCCGCGACGCGTTCAAATTAACGGCGAAAAATCGGGGCGCGAACGCGGTTAAAGCGGCGCAAAGAGCGATTGCCTTTGATTAAAGAATAACCAAGACAAGTTTCGAAAAATCAAACGATCGTTTTGCGCCGAACGTCGTCGGTCGCCTTGTACGGTTTGCGACGATTATTCCGTTTCGCCTCGTCTTTTATAAAATAAAGGTTTCCGCAACGCGCCGCCGCCCCCCGTTGCTTTCGGCGCGTTCTTCTGTTAAAATAGAGGCGTTGTTTTCGCCGTCGCGTCGCCGGCTCGTTATTCTCAAGCGCGCTTGCTCCAAACGTCGACGTTAGGCGAACTTCGAGCGTTCGTCCCTTTCCCGTTAACTTCAGAAAGCGCCGATTATGCCGCAAAGATCGATCCCGTCCGATATTGAAATCGCCCGTCGCGCCCCGTTGCGCCCCATCGCCGAAGTCGCCGCGAAACTCGGAATCCCCGAAAACGCCGTCGAACTTTACGGCAAACAAAAAGCCAAAATTTCGCTCGACGAAATTCGCGATCTTCCGCAAAAAAAAGACGCGAAACTGATCCTCGTTACCGCGATTTCCCCGACGCCCGCCGGCGAAGGCAAAACGACCGTCAGCGTCGGCCTTTGCGACGCGTTGAACGTCCTTAAAAAGAACGCCTGCTTGGCGTTGCGCGAACCGTCGCTCGGTCCCTGCTTCGGCGTTAAAGGCGGCGCGGCGGGGGGCGGTTACGCTCAAATCGCCCCGATGGAGGAGATCAACCTCCACTTCACCGGCGACTTCCACGCGATCACGGCGGCGCACAACCTGATCGCGGCGATGGTCGACAACTCGCTCCACCAGGGCAACCCGCTCGGGCTCGACTCGCGCCGCGTTGCTTGGGGCCGCGCTCTCGACGTCAACGAACGAGCGTTGCGACAAATTGTCGTCGGTCTCGGCGGGACGGTCAACTCGGTGCCGCGCGAAAGTTATTTCCTCATCACCGCCGCGTCGGAAATAATGGCGATTCTTTGCCTTAGCGAAGACCTGCGCGACCTGCGCGAACGCCTCGGCAAGATCGTCGTCGGTTACACGACGTCGGGCGCCCCCGTTACCGCCGCCGACTTGAAAGCGCGCGGCGCCGCGACCGTCCTCATGAAGGAAGCGATCAAGCCGAACCTCGTTCAAACGCTCGAAGGCAACCCGGCGTTCGTTCACGGCGGCCCGTTCGCCAACATCGCGCACGGCTGCAACAGCGTCGTCGCGACGAAAACCGCGCTCAAGTTCGCCGATTACGTCGTTACCGAAGCCGGGTTCGGCGCCGACCTCGGCGCGGAAAAATTCTTCGACGTCAAATGCCGCAAAGCCGGTTTAACGCCGAACTTAGCGGTCGTCGTCGCGACGATTCGCGCGCTGAAATTCCACGGCGGCGTCGCGAAGGCCGACTTAGGAACGCCGAACGCCGACGCCGTTTCGAAGGGCTTCGCGAACCTCAAACGCCACGTCGAAAACGTCCGCAAGTTCGGCGTTCCGGTCGTCGTCGCGATTAATAAATTCGACGGCGACGCGGACGAAGAACTCGCCGTTCTCCGCGAACGCTGCGCCGAAATTGGCGTCGACGTCGCCTGCGCGACGCACTGGGCGAACGGCGGCCAAGGCGCGGTCGAACTCGCCGAAACGGTCTTGCGAACGATCGACGCGAACCCGAATCCTTCCTTTAAACCGTTATACGCGGACGACTTGCCGCTCGAGCAAAAACTCGAGACGCTCGCCCGCGAAATTTACGGCGCTCGCGGAATCGTCCTTTCGAAACAAGCGCGCCGTCAACTCGACGAACTCGTCGCGCTCGGTTGCGACGCCTTGCCGGTCTGCGTCGCGAAAACGCAATATTCGTTCTCGGCCGACCCGAAACTTCTCGGCGCGCCGACCGATTTCGACCTTGAAGTCCGCGAACTGCGTTGGAGCGCGGGCGCCGGTTTCGTCGTCGCGTTGACTGGCGAAATCGTTACCGCGCCGGGACTTCCGCGCGTTCCGGCGGCGGAGGCGATCGACCTCGACGAAAACGGCGACACGGTCGGCCTTTTCTAAACGTCCGCCGTTCGGCGCGTTCTCCTTTAACTCTAAAGGCCGACGCGACGATCCGCAACCTTTGCGACCGAACGACTTAGCGTTTCAAGTCGTTCGGTCGCGACATTTTTCCTTCCGTTCTCTCTCCGTTTTTCGCGCCGTTTCGGGCGTTTTGGCGTTATGCAACTTCAACTCATCGCGACGTCGACGACGGGTCTCGAATCCATTGTCGCGCAAGAACTTAAAGACCTCGGGCTTTCGCCGCGCAACTCCGATTTCGCGGTCGGACGCACCCTTTTTGAAGGCGGCGTTTCCGACCTAATCAAGGCCAACCTTTGGTTGCGTTGCGCCGGAAAAATCCTCGTCCAGCTCGCCGAATTTGACGTTTCTAACGATTTTGACGTTATTTTCGACGCGGTCAAGGCGATAGAATGGGAAAATTGGGCGCCGCGCAACGCCAACTTTCACGTCGAGGGCCGTTCGGTTCGTTCGAAAATCACGAGCGTTCCGGCGCTGCAGCGAACGGTTAAAAAGGCGATCGTCGACCGCCTTTGCGGCGTTTGGGGCTTGGCGTCCCTCCCGGAAACGGGCCCGACGTATACCGTTGAAATTTCGTTGCTTAAAGACCGCGCGACGATCACGCTCGACTCGACCGGTCGCGGCCTTCACCGTCGGGGATACCGCTTGATGAACGTCGTCGCGCCGCTTCGCGAAACCCTTGCGGCGGCGTTGGTTAAGCTCTCCGTTTGGCGTCCGGGTCGACCGTTGATCGACCCGTTTTGCGCGTCCGGGACGATTCCGATCGAAGCGGCCCTTATCGGTCGCAATATTGCGCCCGGTTTGAAACGCTCGTTCGACGCCGAAGGTTGGCCGATTATCCCGCGCGCCCTTTGGGACGAGGCTCGCGACGAGGCCCGCGCCGCGATTCGTCCGACGCTTAGCGAGAAAATTTACGGCTCCGATATCGACGAGACGTCGTTAAAGTTTGCGCGACGCCACGCCGTCGACGCCGGAGTCGACGAAGACGTCGTCTTTAAACGCCGCGACTTCCGCGACCTAACCGACGCCCGCGAATACGGTTGCGTTATCTGCAACCCGCCTTACGGGGAGCGTCTCGGCGACGTCGCGCAACTCCGCCCCCTTTACGAGTCGATCCCGGCGGTTCTCTCGAAGTTGCCGACTTGGAGTCATTACATTATTACGTCTTGGCGCGACTTCGAAAAAACGATCGGTCAAGAAGCGACGCGACGCCGCAAACTTTACAACAGCCGCGTCGAATGCGTTTATTATCAGTTTTTAGGCCCGAAACCGCCGCGCGATTTCAACTTTGCCGCCGCGTCCGACGCTGATTTTGAAAACAAAGAAAATCGCTCGCAATTCGAATCCGTCGATAAAAGCGCGTCGCAAAACGACGGTTTTTCTGACGCGTTTGAAAATTTCGACTCCGAAACGGAAATCGAAAACGCCGTCGAAACGTCGAACGCTTCCGCTCGCTCCGAACGTTTGACGAACGCGCCCGCTTTCGCCGGGCTCGACGCTTACGCCGACCGAATCGCGGAGGAATTTGGGCGTTGTTTGGCCAACCGCGCTCGACACTTGCGCCGTTGGCCGTCGCGCGGCGTTACTTGTTATCGCTTATACGACAAGGATTTGCCGGAAGTTCCGCTCGCGATCGACGTCTTTGAAGGGCGTTGGCTGCACGTCGCCGAATACGACCGACACGACGAGCGAACGGTCGGCCAAAAACGCCTTTGGATCGACAAGATGGTCGCGAAAGCGGCGGAAATCTTGAAAATCGAACCAGAAAACGTCTTTTTCAAACGCCGCGCTCGTCAACGCGGTTCGGCGCAATACGAAAAGCTCGACGAGACCGGGCGCGTCGTCAAGGTTAACGAAGGCGGGCTCTCTTTCCTTTGCAATTTAACGGATTACCTCGACGTCGGGCTCTTCCTCGACCATCGCCAAACCCGGCAAATGGCGCGCAAGGAAGCGAATGGAAAACGATTTTTGAACCTTTTTTGTTATTCCGGCGCTTTTACCAGTTACGCGGCGGACGGCGGCGCTTCGTCGCTCGTTTCGGTCGACCTTTCGCCGACCTACCTCGACTGGTGCGAAGCGAATATGGAGGAAAACGGCTTTTACGTTCCGTCGCGGGCCCGCGAAGCGCAACGCGCCGGGTTCGACGTAAAGCAAGTAGTCGATTCGCGTTACGTCAAATCGGACGTTCTCCGTTTCTTGCGAGCGATTCCTCCGGCGTCCGACCGCAACCGCGATATTGTTCGGCTGATCGAGGAAACGGCGGCGGAAGTCGGCGACGTTCGAACTGTCGGGCGACGCGACGGCGGCGGGCGTTTCGGACGCTCGAACGGCGGCGCTTCTCCTCTCGGCGACCGCGCTAAGTACTTCAAAAACAAGACGAAAGACGGGCGAGCGGAACGCGGTTCCCTTCCCGACCGCCCGTTCGGGCTCGACCGCTCCGACTTCGAACTTTGCGTTTGCGACCCGCCGACCTTCTCGAACAGCAAGTCGACCGACGCCGACTGGGACGTGCAACGCCGACACGTCGAGCTGTTGCGTCTCCTCGCGACGCGGATGAAACCGGGCGGCGTCGTTTATTTCTCGAACAACTATCGGCGCTTTAAGTTGGACGAGGAAAGTTTGACGGATTTATACGATTTTCGGGAAATCTCGAATCGAACGGTTCCGGAAGATTTTCGGAACAAGCGGATTCACCGGTGTTGGCGAATGATCGCGAAATAACGATTTTAACGGCGGCGAAATCGGCGTTTTCGAAAAACGTCGGCGCGTCCGATTGACGAAACTTTTCCCGTCCTTTATAATATAGGGGAAGAAAAGTTTTTCCACCGCGTCGGCGCCCGCCGCCCAAACGTCGAGAACGCGCCGTTTGGGCGTTCGAACGTGCGCTTTGTCCGTCGTTTTTTCGTCAAAACCGGCAAAATTTGCGTTTTGAGACGTTTCATCGGCGTTTTTAACCGTCGGCGCGAACCTTGAGGAATCGAAAAATGGCGCTCACCATCACTACCGAAGACGTCGCGCGTTTCGGCGTCGTCGGCGCGGGCGGCGCGGGTTTCCCGACGCACGTCAAACTTTCCGGCAAAGCGGATACGGTCGTTTTGAACGCGGCCGAATGCGAACCGTTGTTGCATAAAGACAAAGAGCTGATTCTGCGCGACGCCGCGGCGATCGTCGAGGGGTTGGCGCGCGCCGTCGAGTTTGTCGGCGCGAAAGAGGCGGTCGTCGGGATTAAGGAAAAATACGCCAAGGTGATCGGCGCGATGAAGGCCGCGCTTCGTCCGAATATGCGAATCGTTCCGCTTCCGGACGTTTACCCGTCCGGCGACGAGTTCGTTCTCGTTTATTTGACGCTCGGGCGAGTCATCGCGCCGGGAGCGATTCCCTTGTCGGTCGGCGCGGTCGTTATGAACGTCGAAACGGCGCTCAACTTGTCGAACGTCGGGCGAACGCCGGTTGTCGACAAATACGTTTCGGTCGCGGGCGCGGTCAAAAACCCGTCGACCGTTTGCGTTCCGCTCGGGACGACGCTCGCCGAATGCCTCGAACTGGCCGGCGGCGCGACGATTCCCGACCCGGCGTTCGTCGTCGGCGGCGCGATGATGGGACGGCTCGTTCCGAACCTCGACGTTCCGGTAACGAAAACGACCGGCGGCGTCATCGTCTTGCCGCGCGACCATTTCATCGTCGACCGCAAAAGTTGGGATTGGAACAAAACGGCTCGCGTCGGCCGCGCCGCTTGCGACCAATGCTCGCGTTGCACCGAGCTTTGCCCGCGTTATCTCCTCGGACACCCGATCGAGCCGCACCGAGCGATGCGGAGCCTCGGCTTCAATATGTCGCGGGAAGCGGACGTCGCCGGAACGCAATTCTGTTCCGACTGCAACCTCTGCAGTTACTGCTCTTGCCCGGAAGGACTCGACCCGCGCGGCGTCAACCGGCAAAACAAAGGCCGGATTCTCGCCGAGAACCGCCGTTGGCAAAACCCGCCGTTTAATCCGGAACGCGCCGACGCTTTGCTCGCGTTCCGCCAAACGCCGACTTCCCGACTGATGCAGCGAATCGGCCTCGACGGTTTCGTCAACAAGGGCCCGCTTCTCGCCGGCGTTTACCAACCAAAATCGGTCGAAATTCCGTTGAAGCAACATATCGGCGCGCCTTGCGTCGCGGTCGTTTCAGTCGGCGAGACGGTTCGACGCGGTCAAACGATCGGAACGCGCCCGGTCGCCGACGGGAAAACGGCTCTCGGCGCGGACGTTCACGCGTCGATCGACGGAACGGTCGTCGCCGTTTCGTCGGAAAGTGTCAAAATCGCCGCGTTGTAATCGGCAAAGTCGCTAAATTTTAGCGTCGTCTAAAAAGAACCGCGCCGCCGGACGTTTCCTCCGACGACGCGGTTTCTTTTTTGCGCTTTGCGACGCCGCGCTCCAACGGTTCGCCGTTTTTGAACGCCGTTGCAAAGCTCCTCGCAACAATCTTAAAAAGCGACCGAAAAACGACTCGCCGCCGTCTCGACGAGCGATTCGCTCAAACGAAACGCTTCTCGTCTCTTAATTAACAACGAGCCGAGCAGTCGCGCCTCTCCCCAAAAAACGGACGGAAAACGACTCGCCGCCGTCTCCGTCCGCCGTTATTTTCCGCTTTTTCGTTTTAATCCGAACGCGCCGCGACGATTAAAAGTCGTCTTCTTCGTCTTCGTCGCCGTCTTCCAATTCGTCGTCGAGTTCGTCCGGCTCTTCGTCGTCTTGGAGCGGGCCCGGCGCGACGCCGTCTTCGTCCGCGACGACCAGCGTCGACATAATCTCTTCTTTGAGCGTTTCCAAAAGTTCCGGGTCTTGCTGCAACGCGGCGCGCACCTTTTCTCGACCCTGCCCGAGCTGTTGATCGCCGTATCGGAACCAAGCGCCCGATTTAACGACGATCTTCTTCGCGATGGCGAGGTCGAGAACGTCCCCCTCGTAACTGATCCCGCCCGCGTGCATCATATCGAACTCGGCGACGCGGAACGGCGGCGCGACTTTGTTCTTGACGATTTTCGCCTTAACCCGTTGCCCGACGACGTTTTCGCCCTCTTTAATTTGGCCGATGCGGCGCACGTCGATGCGGCAGGAGCAGTAAAATTTCAACGCCTTGCCGCCCGGCGTCGTCTCCGGCGAACCGAACATCACGCCGATTTTTTCGCGGATTTGGTTGATGAAGATGACCGCCGTTTTGCTCTTCGCGATCGCGCCGGTCAGCTTGCGGAGCGATTGGCTCATCAGGCGCGCTTGCAAACCGACGTGCGAGTCGCCGATTTCGCCCTGCAATTCCTTTTCCGGAACGAGCGCCGCGACCGAGTCGACGACGATTACGTCGACCGCGTTCGTCTTCACCAACATTTCGGTGATGCGCATCGCCTCTTCGCCGCTGCTCGGTTGGCTGACGAGGAGCGATTCCAAGTCGACGCCGAGACGCTTCGCCCAACTCGGGTCGAACGCGTGTTCCGCGTCGACGAACGCCGCGACGCCGCCGGTTTTCTGCGCTTGCGCGACGATGTGCAGGGTCAACGTCGTTTTCCCGCTCGATTCGGGGCCGAAAATTTCGACGATGCGACCGCGCGGAATCCCCCGACCGCCGAGCGCAATATCAAGCGAAAGGGAGCCGGTCGAAATGCCGTCGAGCCCCGGCGCCGCGTCGAGCCCGAGCGGCATGATCGCGCCCTGACCGTACATCTTTTCGATTTGGTCGACCGCCGATTTTAGCTCCGGGTTTTGGTCGTACAACGCTTGAATTTTCGAGATTTTTTTCGCGCTTTTCGCGGCCGCGCCTTCCGATTTCGCGCTTCGTTTCGCCATATTACTGTCCTTATATTTCGTTAGCGCGACGTTAAACGCCGCAAACCGCCGTTAAAAACCATTTATTCGTTAAAATTCACCGCTTTTGGTCAACGCCCGTCCGATTCGGCGCCAAAATCGGCGCGAACGTCAAACTCGACGCAACCGCGACCGTTCGCCGACGGTAAAACCGGCCCGAACGTCAAACTCGACGCAACCGCGACCGGTCGTCGACGGTAAAACCGGCGCGAACGTTAAACTCGACGCAACCACAACCGACCGACGACGTCAAACTCGACGCAATCGCGACCGTTCGCCGACGGTAAAACCGGCGCGAACGTTAAACTCGTCGTCGCAAGCCGCTCAAAATTGTTGGCGGCCGGAAATCGCGTCCGAAAGCATCTCTTTGTTGGCGAACTCGAGCGAACTTCCGGTCGTAACGCCGCGCGCGAGCCGGGTGATTTTCACCGCGACGCCGTCCAGGCGGTTGGTGATCGCGAGCGCGGTGCCGTCTCCCTCGACGGTCGGATTCGTCGCCATCACCAACTCCTTAAAGTCGCCCGTTTTCACCCGTTTTACCAACGCGTCGATCGTCAGTTGGTCGGAGCCGACCCCGTCGAGCGGCGAAACGCGCCCCAGCAGGACGTGATAAAGTCCGCGATAACAACCGGTTTGCTCCAACGCGATTAAGTCGCGGGGCTGTTCGACGACGCAAAGAATCGAACGGTCGCGGCGTTCGTCGCGGCAAATGTCGCAAACTTCCTCCTCCGACAGGTTGAAGCAGTGTTTGCAGTACCGGACGTTCTCCTTCATCGAACGAATCGCGTCGGCGAGCGCGAACGCTTCGTCCGGCGTCGTTTTCAGGAGATGATAAACGATGCGCTCGGCCGATTTCTTCCCGACGCCGGGAAGTTTTTCGAACTCTTTCATCGTTTTTGCGACGGAATCGGTTAATTCGATCATTTTTCGTTCCTTTTGTCGGTCGTTCGAGGGCGGCGCGTCCAATTTTCCGTTCGCGTTCCGCCAGTCGGCGCCGTTATTCCTTTATTTTACTCCGTCGCGGCGACGTTTCAAGGGTCGGCTAGGACGCCGGGCGTCCCGGTTCGAAATTTTTTCGCCGCCGGTTCGCGAATTTTCCTCGTTTTGCGCCTAAACTTTAACGGTCGCGCCAATTTTAACGCCCGCAATCGCTATTCGGCGTCGCCGCTTAAAGTTAAAGCGCAATGATTAAAACGGTTTTAACGCTCGCTCAACCGCCGCTCAACGCCGACCGCTTAAAGTTAAAACACGGCGATTGAAACGGTTAAAACGGTTTTAACGCTCGCTCAACCGCGCGATTTCCCGCAAACCGAACGAGAGCAAACGCGGTTCGACGACGATTTCCGGTCGCGGAAACGCAAAATCAGCGCCGAAACTCGCTTCCCAATCGTCGAAAAGGGTTCGCAACCGCCGCTCGGTCGCTCGCGCGTCGCCGCCGGCGATCAAGAGCGCGAGCCGCGTCGGGTCGGAGCCGGTTTCTAAGAGCCGCCGCCGCGTTTGCCAATAAAACGCCGAAATCGCGCCGACCAACGAGTAAACGACGCCGAGCCGAATCGCTTTCGTCGTCTCGGTCGCCGGATAATCGAACGTTCGCGCCCCTTCGCGCTCCGGATCGTCGAGC
>JAGBDD010000070.1 GCA_017937685.1 Thermoguttaceae bacterium
GCGGCAAAATCAAAACGATAAAACCGGCGCGAGCGGCAAAATCAAAACGATAAAACCGACGCAAGCGGAAAAATCAAAACGATAAAACCGGCGCGAGCGGTAAAATCAAAACGATAAAACCGACGCAAGCGGAAAAATCAAAACAATAAAACCGGCGCGAGCGGTAAAATCCAAACCCTAAAACCGACGCCGACGCCGTTTGTCCACCCCGGAGCGACCGGCGTCGTTTCGCTTTTTTCCCTTGCCCCGCTTTTTCTCCTTTTTCGACGGCGCGTCGGTTGGGCGCGGCGTTTTTTTCCTCTTTTTCGCGCAAAAAGAGCGTCGAGTCGTTGTTTTTCAGCGGCAAAACTGTTATACTTGAAAGGCGAAATCGGGTCGCGTCGACGCGCGCGGCTCGGTTTCGCTCCTTATTTTTCGTCAAAACCGTTTTTATCGTTTTAATTTAACGCAAACACGACGCGCGTCGTCGGAGGAGAAAGCGCAAATGTCGAGACCGCTGAGCAAAATCGCGCCCGATTGGTGGGATTACACGACCCTTGACCCGGAAATTTTGGCCGACGCCGCGAAACTGACGGAGGAAACGCTCTTCAAGCTGTCGCGCCCCGGTTTCACCGTCCATTATTACGAGACGCTGGAAGAGTTTTACCTCGCGGAGGCGCTCGAATACGTCGAGGCTTGGAAGGCGGCGACGGCGGACAATCCGGTCGGGATTTGCGGGCCGATCGGGCCGACGGAGCAGCTTCCGCTCGTCGCTCGCATCGTCAACGCGATCGGGCTGAACCTGAAACACGCGCACTTTTGGGGAATGGACGAATGGGTCGAAAACGGCGTCCCGGTCGGCACGGATCACCCGCTTTCGTTCGCCAAGGCCGACTTCGCGCTCTGTTTCGACCGTATCGACCCGAAACTGCGGATGCCGCTTGAAAACATTCACTTCCCGTCCGGCGATTTGGCGGCGTATTCGGCGACTTACGACTCGATCCGTTGCGCGACGATGCAAGGCGGTCAAGGCGACGTCAAGCACTGGGCGTTCAACGACCCGTTGCGTCGCGAAGGCGCTTACAAGGACGCGCCGCCGAGTCCGGAGGAATACCGTCGTTTGGCGACCCGCGTCGTCGACCTTCACCCGATTACGATCCTGCAAAACGCCCGCACGAGCGGCGGCGGTTACGTCGCGAACGTTCCGACGCAAGCCTGCACGGTCGGCCCGGTCGAGACTTGGAAGTCGGACAAAGTCAGCATTTGGCAAGCCGGGACGCACGACAACCCGTTCGGAATGCGCTTAACGGCGTTTATGATCGCGAACAAAATTTGCGACGCCGCCGTCCCAATGTCGCTCCTCGGCGACCACCCGAACGTTCATTTCCACTACTACCGCCCGGCGATCAAGAAAGTGGAAGCGGAAATGCACTAAGCGGCGTTTTTCCAACGTTTAAACCGCCCGTCGACGTTCGCAGAGCCTCCCCCGCCGCGCGAACGTCGACGACGTTTGGGCGGTCGGAGCGTTCCGCGTTTTACGGCGTTTTGATTCCAAAATTAAAACAACGTTTTTCAAAACAACGCTCTCCGCAAGCGGGACGCCAGTTCGCCGGTCGGAGCGTTCCGCGTTTTACGACGTTTTTGATTTTAAAATTAAATCGCCGTTTTTCAAAAGCGCTCCCCGCAAGCGCGACGCCGAATTTGCGCGGTCGAAACGTCCCGCGTTTAACGACGTTTTTTTCAACGTCGTCGCAATGCAAATTTCGCCGCGCTTCGACTTTGCCGACTTTATTTTGACTTTTTCCAACGCCTTTACCATTTAAATTTTCGTCGTCCCTCCGCCGCCCTCTTTCCTTATATCGCGCCGTTTGACGCCCGCAAATGAAAACCCTTTCCGCTTCCGAAAATATGTTGAAAGTCGTCTTTAGCGACGATTACGATTTCGTTATTCCGCGTTATCAAAGGCCTTACGCTTGGACGCAGGAACACGCGCTCGAATTGTTCGACGACCTCTACGAACATTTCCAAGCGACGCGCAACCTAGGCGACGCCGAAAAACTTCCCTATTTTCTCGGAAGCGTCGTTCTCATCAAAAACGAAAACGCCTCTCTCGCCGAAGTAATCGACGGTCAGCAACGACTTACGACGTTGACGATTCTTTTCGCCGCAATGCGCGACCAAGCCCGCGACGCCGATCTAAGAGCCGACTTTCAAGCGCTTTACCAAAGCAAAGCGCAAAAACTCAAAAAAATCGCCGCCAAGCCCCGCTTAAAGCTCCGCGAATGCGACCAAGCGTTTTTTAACGAACGCGTTCAAGCGACCGACGACTTTTCGGCGATACAAACGCTTATTTCCGCAGAACTTAAAACGGAATCGCAAAAAAGAATTTACGAAAATTCGCTCGCGCTTTTGTCGCGAGTTCAACGGTTGCTTTCGACCGACGAAGAGCTTGGCGAATTCGGCGAATTCATCCTAAACCGTTGTTTCTTAGCGGTTGTGTCGACGCCGACGCAGGAATCGGCCTTCCGCGTCTTCTCCATCCTTAACAATCGCGGTCTTGACCTCCTTCCGTGCGACGTTTTGAAATCGGAAATTATCGGCAGGCTCGACGTCAAGTCGCAAGAAAAATACGCGAACGCTTGGGAACGTTTCGAACGCTCTCTCGGACGCAAAACTTTTAACGAACTTTTCGGGCATATTCTTTCGATTTACTATCCTAACCGCACTCAAGGAAAACTTTTAGAGTTGTTCCGCAACCGACTATTAAAAGACGTCGCAACCCCGGAAGCGACGCGCCGCTTTTTCGACGACGTCCTGTCGCCCTGCGCCGAATATTTTCGCGACCTAAAACGCGGAACGCTCCGAACCGTCGACGGTTCAAACGCCGTTTTATCTCCGCTCTCCACCATATTAAACGCGTTAAGTCAAGTAGAATTCAGCGATTGGGTTCCGGTTGCGCTCGCTTTTTTACTCCGCGTTCGCGAACAACAGCCCGCGGCTTCCGACGTCGAGCGTTTTTTTGGCAAACTGGAACGTTTAACGTCTTATCTTTACTTATGTTCGAAAGACGTTAAAAAGCGCGGCGAACGTTTCGCGAATATTTTAAAAGACTTACAAGAAATCGACGACGCTTGGCAAGAGTCGCTTGAACTTTCGCCGACCGAACAACGCGAGTTTTTGGAAACGCTCGACGGTCCGGTTTACGAACTTCCAACCCCGAACCGACGTCGTTTTTTGCTTCTCCGCTTAGACGCTTTCATCGCGGAAACCGGCGCGGTTTACGACGTTAAGCGCGCGACGGTCGAACACGTTTTGCCGCAAAAATCGACTTCGGAATATTGGCGGAAGCGTTGGTCGGAAGAGGAGCGTTCGACTTGGTTACACCGCGTCGGCAACCTCGTTCCCCTTTCCGGTCGCAAAAACTCGAAAGCGCAAAATTTCGATTTCCCGAAAAAGCGCGACGCTTACTTCCTAAACGACAATAAAACAACGCCTTACGCGTTAACCGCTCAACTCCTCGGCGAAACCGATTGGACGCCGGCGATCGTCGAAGCGCGTCAAAAGCGCCTTCTCGCCGCGTTCGCTAAGCATTGGGAACTCGACGGTTGCGACATTTTACAAGAGAAAGTCGTTTCCGGCGTTTCCGACGACGCCAATTCGCAACTTGCGGCGCAAAATTTCCGTTTCGAGTTTTGGTCGCGTTTCAGCGCTAAACTCCTTGCCGCGACCGATTTAAAGTCAACGCAAACGCCGAGCGGCGATCGTTCCTTTGAAGTTCGTTTGGGCGCGTCCGGAGTCGCGTTAAGCGCACGTTGCCGTTTTCTTCAAAAGGAATTTGAGTTAAGACTTTACTTAACTTCCGGAAAGAAAGCGCTTTATATTCCGACGTTTGAAACGAACCGCGCGACGCTCGAAAATCTCGCCGGGCGTCCGCTTGATTTCGCGCCGACCGCTCCCGGAAAAGACCAAGTTATCGTCTTGAAAACGTTCGACTTCGAACCTTCCGACGCGGCAAACGTCGAAACCGTTCTCGAACAATTAACCAAAGCGACCGCCGCGTTCCGACAAACGTTGCGTCCGCTCGTCGCCGAACAAGCCGCGAACACCAAAAACATATCGGTTTGGACGCTCGAACAACACTATCCGCATTATGCGACGCAACGCGAATTATTTGAATATTTCCGCGAGGAACTCCTTCGCCGATTCCCCGACATAAAACAAGTAATAAACAAATTTTACGTTTCCTATCGTATGACCAAAAGCGTCGTCGACGTTGAAATACAAAAACAAAAACTAAAGTTAGCGGTCAATTTGACATTCGACGAGACCTTCGACCCAGACAACGTCTGTTTTAATATTACAGACAAAGGGCATTTAGGTTCCGGCGACGTCAGCGTTTATATCCGCGACCGCGCCGACGTTCCCAAAGCGTTGCGCGTCGTCGAACAGTCGTATCGCAAGAACTCTTGACGCGTTTCCCGCCGTCGCCAACGTTGCGCGACATTGCGCCGCAACCGATTTAACAACATTGTTCAACGCCGCCAAATAGCGTCGCAACCCGTTTAATAACGTCGCTTAGCAACGCCGCCAAGCAGCGTTGTTTCCCCCGACGTTCCCTTTAACGTTTTAACGTTCGACTAATTTTAACGATTTTTCCCGTTTTACATCAAGGAGCCCAACGATGTTTTTAAGCGAACTCAACCGCCGCGATTGGTTGAAATCTCTCGGCCTCGGCGCGAGCGCCGCCGCGCTCGGAGCCGTCGGTCTCGCCCCGCGCGACGCCGCCGCCGATTTCGTTACTCAAAAGGACAAAACCGTCGGCAAACTTCTCGACGGCTCCC
>JAGBDD010000071.1 GCA_017937685.1 Thermoguttaceae bacterium
CCCACGCTTGCGTCGTCGCGGCGACGTCTTTTTTCGAGTCGTCGAGCGAACGCGCCAACGCGGCCTTCTCCGCTAACAGTTCGTTTTCGCGCGCTTTGAGATACGCGACCGCCTCTTTCGCCTCCGCCAACTCGGCGGTCAGCGCGTCGAGCCCGACGCGAACGCGGCGGACGGTTTCCGATTCGACCGGTGTTTCGGCGTCGCGCTTCGGCTCGACCGGTTCGCCCGACTCGGCGACGTCGCGACTCAAAACCTCAAAATCGTTCATCGTCTTCCCTCTCGTTTCAATGTTTACGCCTCGACCGTCT
This sequence comes from Thermoguttaceae bacterium, assembly GCA_017937685.1. Classification (GTDB taxonomy): domain Bacteria; phylum Planctomycetota; class Planctomycetia; order Pirellulales; family Thermoguttaceae; genus RUG369. The sequence continues at coordinate 309 of JAGBDD010000071.1, forward strand.
CGGCGGCGCGGCGCGGTTCCGGACGCGGTTCGGTCGCGAAACGCGTCGGCGACCAAATCCAACCGGCGTTCTCGTAAAGCCGCTTCACTTCGGGCGTTATCGCTCGCCAAATTTGCGGTTGACCGCGCCGTCCGTCGGTTCGATTCCAAAGCGCGACCTCCGCTTTCGCGTCGCGAATCATCGACTCGACCGCCTTCGCGTCCGTCCCGCCGACCCGCAAAACGGCCAGCGCGACGATTCGGTCGATCAAGTCCGGGTGAATCGTCCGCTCCCAAACGTTCCGCGCGACAAGCCGTCGAAACGCCGCGACCTTCGGCGACTCAAAGTCGACCAGTTCGCGAACGCCGGCGACCGAAGGCGCGACCGCGACGGCGCGGCTCCCGTCCCGCGGCGCCGCCGGGCGCTCCGGGATAGCGCGAACTCGGTTTCGCCCCCGCTGGTCGCCGACGTCTTCGCCCAACGTCTCAAAATCTTTCGCGGGTTTATTTATTGTTTTATTTTTAATATTTATTTCTTCTAAAGGCGCCGCGACCGGTTCGCGCGACGCCGACTCCGCCGATCGCGATCGATCGCGAATCGACTCCACCGCTTTCGTCGCGTCGACGGCTTCGACCGGCTCCGGCGCGATCGCGGCGGCCCGCGTCTTGGCGAACGCGAGAAGCGCCGCGTTCATCTCCGCTTCGTAAACGTCGCGACGGCCGCGATACTCGCCCGCGATCGAACGGTCGACGTATTCGCCGACGATTTTGCGCGATTCGACGACAAATTCCCCGACGCGCCAATCGATCAAGTCGACTTCGCCGACGGAAAGACCGTCGAGCGGTTCGCCGCGATAAAGTCTTGTTTGACAGTGGATAGTGTTGTAATCGCTCGGATAGACCGCTCGACGCAACGCGTCGGCGAACCGCGTTCGAGCGAGAAGCGCGTCTGCCCGCTCCGCCTTGCTCGGCGTCGTTTGCGCCGTCGCGACGGTTTCCGGCGCGGTTTCCGTTTCCGTTTCCGAAACGGCGGCGAAAACGGGAACGGTCGGTTTCGTCGCGACGGTCGGCTTGGCGAACGACTCGACCCCGACGCCGAACGCCGCGTCGAAAAGGGGCGTCGCCGGTTCCGGTTTCGGCGCGGTCGCGTCGACGTTGAAGCGGTTCGGCGCCGGTTGGTAAACGAGCAGGTCGAAGCGGCCCCGTTCGCGACGCGGAACGACCGCCAACACGTCGAGCTTTTCCAGCTCCTTAACGCGCTTCCGAATTTGCGATTCCGACAACGCGACGCCGAAGCGCGACGCCGTCGTCCGGAGCGACGCAAAGTCGACGTCGGCGAACGTCCCCGGTTCTTCGTTGAGCGCAAGCCAAAGCGCCGCGAACAACGCTTCTTTCGTCCCCGACGCTAAAATCAACGAATACAACGCTTTCATTCTCGTTTTCCTCTTCCTTTAACTCCGCCGCGTCCGCGAAAACTCGCAACGCAGAACTTCGCGGGCCCCGTCTTCTTCGACGCCGAAGCGCTTCAAGTTGTGATTTCCGTCTTGGTAAGCGCCGACGAACCGGCCTTTGAACGGCCCGGAAACTCCGCGATATTCGATAACCGCGTCGATTTCGACAAAGACGCGTTCCGGCGCCGCCGCTTTGATACGTTCGAACGCGGCGGAAAGGTCGGTAAAGCGTTCGAATTTAACGTCTTTTTCGTTTGGCGTCATTGTCGCGCCTCCGTCGAGCGTTCGAAGCGTCCGAATTCCCAGTCGTCGCGCTCGAAGTCGCGCCTTGTTAGACGGTAATAGCGGACGTACTCCGAGCGGCGGCCCGTCGCGGCGTTGACGTATTCCGAAACGCGCTCGATTCCGGCGCTCGCGCCCTTGCCAAGTCGATAATAATCGCGGTCGACGTCGTCGGGGCAACGGCCGCCGCGCTTCCAAGCGGTTTTCCCGGCGCGCAAACCGGGGATAATTTCTTCAAGTTTCATTGCTTTTCTTCTCTTGTTTGTCGGCGTTTCCGTCGCTCAACGGATAACGTCGAGAATCCGGAGCGACGCCGGACAGCTTTTTAAGAGGCTTTTTCGTTCGACGTTCGTTTTCCAGTAATGAACGCGGACGTCGCGCTCGTCTCGGTCGCCGAAGAGTCCGGCGTCGCGGATTTTATCGAGGATTGCGCGCTCGACGGTCTTGTCGCCGCCGATAACTTCAGGCGGCTCGACAAAATACGGCGCGACGTCGCCCGCCGAATCAACGACAAAAACGAGCGCCGACGCGAATTTTGTCGCCTCGGCGTAAACCCGCGCCGAAACGATAATTTCTTTAACTTGCGTTTGTTTCATCTCGTCCCCTTTGTTCGTTTTGAACTCTAAAGTTCGTTTCGCGCTTCTTGCTCCGCTCCGGCGATCAGCAGAACCGTCGCGTCTTCGACCGGTTCGCCGGACTCGCGGTCGAGCCGAACGTCGGCGACGGCGAACTTGCGCCCGTCCGGAAGTCGAATCGCGACGGGTCGGTCGACGGCGCAAACGGCGAGCGCGCGCCGCAAGTCGCCGACGTCGACAAAGGAGCCGTCGCGTTGGCGGCGTTTTCTCATTGCCGTTGCGCCTCCAAGTCCGCAGGGTCTTCGGCCAACCAAAGTCGGCCGTCGGCGTCGACGTAAATCGCGCGGACGTTTCGCGTTTTGCCGTTATTGTCGAGGAAATACGCGTCGCCGTATTCGACGAGCGCTTTCAATTCTTCGTAAGTCGGTCGGTTCATTTTCGCTTCTCCTTGTTTCGTTATGTTCGTCGCCCGCCGCGTTCGACGGGGCGAAGAAGCCGCGACGGCGGTTAAGCCGTCTCGGCTTGGCGGGGGCGGCCCGCTAAAAAGCCCAAGAGGCGCCGGCGAACGTCGCGGCGGAGACGAACCCGACGACGCGCCAAACCCAGTTTTCGCGTCGCGCCTCTCTCGCGATCCGCTCGAAGTCGTCGCGTTGGCGACGCGTTTCGAGCAGTTCGTCGTCGCGCCGCGCGACGGCGAGGCGACGGCTCTCGGCGGTTCGCGCGTTCGCGTCGCGCTCCGACTTCAACGCCTCGGCGAGGTTCGAGAGCGCCGCGTTCTTTTTGGTCGCCGCGGCCAAATCCGCCTCGACCGTCCGGAGCCGGTCGCCGACTTCGACGAAACGCTTGTCGGCGACGTCGGCGTTATGCCGCGCGACTTCGAGCGTCCGCGAAAGCTCGGCGTTCGCGGCGCGTTCGGCGGCGAGTTCCTTTTCGACCTTCGCAAGCCGGACTTCGGCGTCGAATACGTCCGTTTGCGCTTCGTCGAGCAAGCGCCGAAACGTTTCGAGTTCGTCGACGAGGCGTTGCGCCGCGACGTCGAACGCGTCGACGTCCGCGCGTTCCTCCGACGCGACCGCTTCGACCGCCGCTTCCGGTTCCTCGGAAGCGAACTTCAAAATTCGTTCTTGCGATTCAGCGGACATAACCGGCGCTCCCCGCGACGTCGTCGCCGTTCGTCGGTTCCGGTTCGGTCGCCGGTTTCGTTCCTAAAATCGCGTCGAGTTCCTCGGCGAGCGCGGTTTCGATCGCTTCCGCCGACTCCGCCGCGAAGGCGCGAACCGCTCCGTCCGCCGTCGCGACGCGGGTCGAACCGTCGGCGAAAAAGGAAACGCGGGTCGTTCCCGGCGGCAAGAGGACGTCGGCGGCGTCCGGTTCCGCGACCGAAAGAGCCGGAGCGACGTATTCGTCGAACGTCGCGCGAATCGCTTCGTCCGTCGCGGTTTCCTCCGGGTTCCGGACGAACGCGTCGGGGCGGAGAAGAACCCAAGTCGCGGCGACGACGTTCGCGTAAGGCGCGAAAATTTCCTCCGCGAACTTCGTCGACTTCCAAAACGCGAGCCGTTGAACCGTCTTCCGTTCGCGGTCGAAATAGCAAAGGCTAAGCGCGTCGTTTTGATACAGCCGAGCGAGCGCGAACCCGCCGTTCTTCATATGTCGGAGCGCGACGTCGAACGTCGTCGTTTCGATCGACGCGACGGTTTCCTTTTTCGATGTTGAAGCCATTTTATATTTCCTCCTTATCAGTTCTAGCCAACCGTTGTTCGGGTCGCGGGACTTTCTAGCTCTTGTTTTCATCGTTCGCGGTCGCCGTCTTTTCTGACGAACCGGCGTTCGGCGGGGCGGTAAACGAAGCGCGGCGCGACGAGCCGACCGGTCGCGTCGAACGCCGGTTCGATTAAGAGCGCGTCGTAAAACGTTCGCAAGATTTCCTCTTTCGGAGCGTGCGCCGTCAAGCGCAAGCCGAAGCGCCAAGCGAGCGCGATAATTTCGTCTTTCCCGTAAGCGGCCGCGTCCGCGCGGACTTTCGCCGCTTCGAACTCCGTCAACGCTTGGCCTTCGATTCGGTAAGCGCGAACGACGAGCCCCCAACCGGAACCGAAAACGCATTGTTCCAAGTTTGGGTCGCGGTTAAGGCGGAGTCGGCGCAATCGTCGCGGACGCGGGCCGGGCTTTTTACGCGTCGTTTTCATCGTTCGCCGCCTTCTTCCTATGTTGGGCGGAACCGTCGCGACCAACGGGAGCCGAAACCGAGTTCGCGCGGAAGCGCGGGCCCGGAGCGGCGCGGTCGCCGTCGTTCGCCGCCTTCTTCCTATGTTGGGTGGAACCGTCGCGACCAACGGGAGCCGAAACCGAGTTCGCGCGGAAGCGCGGGCCCGGAGCGGCGCGGTCGCCGTCGTTCGCCGCCTTCTTTCGTCGATTGTTGCGCCGCCGGTATTCTTCCCAATCGCGCGGCGACTCCCGACGCGGTTTCGTCGCCCCGCGGTCGGTCGGCGACGCGTCCGGACGGTCGGGCGTTTCACGCTTCCGCTTCCGTTTCGCGTTCAATTCCTTCAAGTCGAGGCGAACGAGCGGAACCCGCGAAACGTAAAACGTCTTGTCGGCGCAACGGTAAGCGACGCGCGGCGCGATCACCTTGCCGTCGGCTCCGAAGGTCGGCGCGACTCGCAGGCATTCGCCGAGAAACTCCCAAAGGAGCCGCTTCGGCGTCGAGGCGACGCAAGGAATCCCGAACTTTTCGAACGTCGCGAGCAACTCGCCCTTCGCGAACGTCTCCGCGTCCCGAAGGAGCGGTTTAAGCTCGTTTTCCGTCAGCGCGCGCCCTTCGAGCCGGTACGCTCGGGCGTAAAAGTCGTAGTCGATATAAGCCATCGGCCCGGCTCCTTACCAAATCCGAAGCGTCCAGTAAAGCCGACCCTCCGCGTCGTAAGCGACGCCGGGCGCGATCTTCGTATAACGGGCGCCGTGCATAATGTCGGCGTGTTTCTCCGAAAGCTCCCAAGCGCGAACGGCGGCCTCCGGCGACGTCTGCCAAGCGGCGCAAATCTCCGGCGTCGGCGGGTATTGATGGAAGCAGGAGCGCCAACGCGCCATCAGTCGGGAGTGCGCGCGGGCCCCGTCGGCGAACCGCTCGTCGAGTTCGAGCGGACGCAAGCCTTCGGCGAGTCGGGAGCGGTTCGCCGCTTCGACGAGTCGCAAGCCGAGCGCGACTTCTTTTTCGAGCGTCGTTTGCGCCGCGCAAGTCGGAGCGCCGACCGTTTCGCAAGTTTCGGCGGAGCAAGTCGGAACCGCCGTCGTTTCGCCGCCGACCGGGCAAGTTCCGCCGGGACAAGCGGGCGGCGTCGCGGGCGTCGACGTTTCCGCCGCGTCGGTCTTTCGCTCGACGTCGCAAGCGCCGCCGGAGCAAGCGGGAGCCGCCGACGCTTCCGCCGCGTCCGTCTTTTGCTCGACGACGCAAGCGCCGCCCGCGCAAGTCGGCAAGTCGCGCGAAACGCTCCCCGCCGTCGAGCCGACCGACCAACCGCCGTAAGAATAAGCGCCGGTCGAATAAGCCGAGCGCCCGCCGCTCCAACGTCCGCAACCGCGAAGCCAACCGCAAGCGGACGCGACGTCCGTCGTCGAAATCGCGAC